>CAKMJS010000117.1 GCA_927405585.1 uncultured Desulfosporosinus sp. | reverse complement strand
TCTCGCGTATTTGCGGATAAAAACGGTCATAGAAAGCGTCAGCATTATGCCCTGTTAGCACTATAAGTTCAGGATTAAGAAGATTGATTATGTAGCTTAAGCTTTTGCCGATGATAGTACCTGAGTATTCATAGACTTTATTCAGTTCATCCTTAGTTAAATTGTGTAAAGTGTTCCGTTTATCTATTTTTCCAATAGAGTTTGCAATTAAAAATCCCAGTTGCCGGTAGGGATCTGTGTCTTTAAAACTAAATCCTGGAATCGTTTTCAACTCATCATAGTCAACATCAACAAAGAAATGCTCGATACAACCTGAATAGTTTGACATACCTCTATAAATTTTGCCATCTAAGATGAGGGATACAGAAATCTCAGTTCCAATATTTAGGCAAATAATGTACTTCTCATTTCTTGCCCTGTAATTCTTATCTTCATGATCATCTTTGTCATTCTTATCATTCTTAGAATAATATTCCGACAGATTTCCCACCAGGAGTTCAGCAGTGCCGATACAATTTGGTACGTTGTCCATTGCCAACGATAAATTATTTTTTTCTATATAATCCATTTCACTAGATCCTAAGATATCCTTAATACTTAGTTCCTTTACTAAAGGCATAGCAGGAGAATATTTAGCAACTTTATTCACGCAATCTACTGCACCTTCACAAGCAAATCCAATTCCAAGTAACTTTTGTACCATTTCAGGTCTTTGCTCTCTAAGGCTTATCAATAGTTTTCTAACATTATGGACAACCGTACTCATCTGTGTTCCCGTTTCGAAGCAAAATTCTTCTCCATAGTTAGACTTTAGTTCAACAACCTGAAAATCGAAATCGATTAGTGCTAACCTTGTGTGCGATAGACCCACCGAAATACCCAAGAAATATCCGATAGTAGGTATAACGCTATATAAAATCGGGGCAGGACCGGCTTTGGTTTCTCTTTTAGGCATTTCCTTTTTCGTAATCAAGGCAGTCTTTAAATCACTTTTATTTCCGAGCAGATGCTTAAGACTTGAGGATACAGTTGCCAATGTTGAGCCTGTTACTTTTATTATATAACCACGATCGACTTCCCCTTTTTGGCGTATCACATTTAATATTCGCCAATCAGTATTAGTCAATAGATTGAATTCAGACATTTGCATTCACTCCTCTATTGTATTACTAATTAGGATATCCTTAAACACTCAGTAAGTATACCACATATAACAAGAGTATTTTAATATAATAATAAAAATAAATATAGCGTAATACATTAGTTAATAGAAGATAAAATATACTTTTAATTAGTTAATAATATGATTAAATAAGTTAATTATATGATGAAATAAACTTATTATATGTTGAAAAAAATATAATAGTATGATAGTATTTTGTTAATGGTGAATATAACCAATATTGAGAAAAATTAAGGCATGTGGACTTAGTCACAGAGCTGTCCTTTTGACAATTCGTATCTTGGACCAGATCACCTGTAAACTTACCTAAAATTTGCGCTCGTTTTGGACAACCAGAGTTTATGAATGTCTTAGTTGAATTGGAAAAATACCATAAAAATGTTAAGAAACATTATCGTGATTGATTGAAACACAGCGTATTTGGGGAAAAATCATGGAACACTTTGCAAGACTTGACTCTGTGAACTCGTCAACTAAAGTTGAACTTCGAGACTTCGGTGGGGGAATCTTCCCCTACCGAAGCAAAGTACTTGTACCACTCCCCACTTGTAGAAGTGGGAGTCTTATGTTGGATCAAGTGAAAAAAGGGGGAGGTAACTAATTGGAAACGAAAAGCGTGAAGCGCCAATATAAACCGTTATCTATAAAAGATAAGGAGTACCCCGACTTCATAGTTCCAGTTGAAAGTCCAAAAATAATAGACCTGTTGGCGGCTAATGATTATTTAAGCCCTGATCTAAGTGATAAGGCTATACTTCGAGGGTCGATTGTTAAGCTGTTTAAGGAGGCATTTGATATTGACATTAGAACTTGCACTGAGGGGGAGTGGGCCGAGCGAATTACAATCAAAGGTGGAACACTAAAACAATGGCAAGCATTTACTAAGGTAACAAAAGCTAAAGAAATGAATAGTAGAAAGGCAGCTGCCATTTTTATTGCGCTTTCAATTGTACTACTCATAGGTATAGGTTTATTGCCTAAATCATCACAAGTATTTGTACCAGCATCAATTACAGCATCAGCATCAGCAGATCAGCAACAAGGTAACAGTTACGGTTTACAAGGTTTGAGCAAGGGCTCGGAAGAGTGACTCAACCAGAAACTTATAGAGGTGAGAGGATTTTTTTAAATGAACTTTGAATATGGGATGACCTGTGAAATCATGATCTCTAACGGAATCTACACGGTTGGTTATGTCAATGGCAAACCAGCTGAATGGGTTGGGAACAATGAGCGACTATCGGATGGAGTGGACTATCGTATAATAAAAGATGAAGGGTCGACCATCATATTCAGCAATCAAAACTTTGAGTAACCGTAGTTGCGCAAAATCGAGACTTCAGCTTCTTCAACAAGTGGTACTTGGAGGTTAACCTTGCACGGAAGGATGAAAAAGACTGTTAACGTTAGCGATAATCGTCATAATCTTATGGCTGTTGGTATAGAGAAGGAGTATTAATCTTAAAAAAAGGTTTGGATCTGCTTATCGACGATCTGGTTGTTAGGTGTATTACAAACGCTAAAGAGGAAGAGATTAACATGAATAATACAAAGTCATTAATTATTTTTATTGTGCTATCCGTCGTATTACTCATTGGGATATGGTTATTGCCTAAATCATCACCAGCACTTGTATCACCGATACTAATAAGACCAGCAGAAACAGCCCCATATTTAGCTTTTAAAAATCCTGTTCCAGATCGAGTATCAGGAATACCTTATGGCTGGAAGGTTACCGTTTTGGAATACAAGTGAACAGTAACTTGCATTTTCACAAAGCATAGCGCAGACTTGGATATCCCGCTTCGTTTTGTGAAAATGCAAGTTAGAACCGTCCCCCCATTTGACCAGCTAGCATACGAAAAGCAGCGAGGAAGTAGATTCCCTCGCTGCTTTTGACGTATTCCCTTGAAGCCCAAGATGAAATGCAAGTTGCAGAACCGTCCCTGATTCTTGCACCGATGTTGGTCCTATTCTACATTATAATGATTTTCCGATCGACCTGAACCTAATGATGGTTAAAAATCACTAAACGCTCTCATGCAACTTGAAGAACCGTCCACAAAACTAACATGCTCAACTTGGGCGAGAAATGGAGCGAGGAATTAGATTTCCTTGCTCCATTTGTTAAGACTTGGCAGATCGAGAAGAGATTGGAGCGTATGTTCTGTGGATAAGGTGGAGTTGTGGATAATGTGGATAAGTCTGTAGATAAGTCATAGAAGCAGGTTTGCGCTTTTAGGTGAAAACGGTCATTTTTGGCCCACATTATCCACAGTGCCTGTGGATAATGTGGATAACTAAGAAATATAGCGGTAGAACTTGATTTTAGAAGGTGGATAAGTTTTAGGTCCTAAAATATGGCTTAATATACCAAGTTTATCTGATTAGAAAGAATGTTTGCACTATTAAGAGAATTTAACAATTATATGTTCTTTATGTACGAAAGATGCATTGTGGGCCACATAGTAAAGAGTGGTTCAAAATAACTGAAAACACTTATAATAAATTTTAATAATTGGGAGGATTTCTTTAGTATTCATCGAATAGATTAATAAGTACGAGATTTTTCTGAAGGGTAGTTTTGACATGAGTGAGGACCAACAGTCGATAAAGGCGGGAGTGCGCGAAGCGTGTCTATGTCAACGGACCTCCTTAGGGGAGAAAGAAAGACAAAGAAAAAGCCAACTTATTCAGCAAAGACTTATGGATTTACCCGAGTTCCAAAGGGCTCAAACCGTGATGTTATTTCTGAATTTTCGTGACGAGGTCGAGACGACGGCCATGGCGGAGGCAACGATCGCAGCTAAGAAAAGGCTAGTATTGCCCCGCTGTGCAGCTCATAATGTACTCCTTCCGATCGAAGTGTGTGATCTGACCCAGGATATCGAACCAGGAACTTATGGAATTCGCGAACCCAAATTGTCGCTTGGAGTAGTGGAACCCTCGGAAATCGATTTGATTATCGTACCGGGTTCTGGGTTTGATCTACAAGGGAATCGTTTAGGGTATGGGGGAGGCTATTATGACCGCTTCTTTATGCTGGTAAATCCTTTAATACCAAGGATTGCTTTAGGCTTTGAATGCCAAGTAATTCCACAAGTACCGGTTGGCAAGTACGATGCTAAAATGTCTATGTTAATCACAGAGAATAAGGTATACAACTTTAAATTTAAAAGTTAGTAACTTATAGGGGGAATTTATTTGTGCACCGCGTGTGAAGATTTAGTGGATCCTAAACAAGTTAAGTTAGAGGAGATTATTACCAAATACAAACATGAGAATGGACCTCTGCTCCCAGTTTTGCAACATGCCCAAGAGGTTTACGGGTATTTGCCAGCTGAAGTGCTTAAACACATCAGTAAAGCTTTGCGGATACCTCTGGCAAGGATATATGGAGTAGCTACCTTTTATGCTCAGTTCCGTTTAGTTCCTTCGGGGAGAAATGTGATCAACGTCTGTTTGGGAACGGCTTGCCATGTCCGGAGTGGGGCTAAGATCCTAGAAACTATCGAGAAGGCATTAAAGATTAAAGACGGGGCAACGACTCAAGATAGACGATTTACCCTGGAAGTCGTGGCATGTATTGGAGCCTGTGGACTTGCACCGGTGATATCGATTAACAATGAGGTTCATGGCAGATTGTTACCGGAGAGTATTACAGAAATATTAGCCAAATACGAGTAGGGGGATAAAGGGATGGCAGAGAACCAACGGATTTTAGTTTGTGCGGGGACAGGATGTGCATCATCGGGGGCCCATAAACTTATTGATGCCTTGAAATTGGAGCTCAACAAGCAAGGACTCGAAGAAACCGTGAGCATTGTTGGTACTGGGTGCCAAGGGTTTTGTGAAAAAGGTCCGACGGTGGTTATTGAACCACAGCAGGTCTTATATTGCTCAGTTAAACCGGAGGATATTGCAGAAATAGTGGCTCAAGATATTATGAAAGGCGAACGTGTTGAACGCCTTCTGCTTCTAGATCAGGTAACTCAAAAGCCATTAAGTACGATGTCTGAAGTCCCATTTTTTGCACAGCAACATCGGATTGTTCTGAAAAATTGCGGTGTTATTGATCCCCAGAAGATTGAAGAATACATTGCCCGGGACGGATACGCTGCTTTAAAGAAGGTACTCAAAGAGATGTCACCGGCGGAGACCCTAGAAGAAGTTAGAAAATCTGGGCTTCGCGGTCGTGGCGGTGCGGGCTTTCCAACGGGTAAGAAGTGGGCCGCTATCCTCCCAACGCCGAGCGATAAGAAATATATTATCTGTAATGGTGACGAAGGGGATCCCGGAGCTTTTATGGATCGTAGCGTCCTTGAGGGGGATCCGCATTCCGTGATCGAGGGAATGTTGATTGGTGCCTATGCCATGGGTGTCGATGAAGGATACGTTTATTGCCGAGCAGAATACCCCTTGGCCATTAAGAACTTGGAAATTGCAATTCGGCAAGCCGAGGAAGCTGGCTTCTTAGGAAATAATATTCTCAACTCGGGTTTAAACTTTAAACTGAATGTTTTCGCTGGCGCCGGAGCCTTTGTCTGTGGAGAAGGATCAGCGTTGATGGCTTCTATTGAAGGTAGACGTGGAATGCCCCGTATGCGACCACCCCGGTCAACAGTCAGTGGCTTGTTTGGTAAACCAACAGTTATTAATAACGTAGAAACTTGGTCGAATGTTCCTCATATTTTGCTAAACGGAGCAGATTGGTATACCCAATACGGGACAGATAATAGTAGAGGAACAAAAATATTTGCCCTGACCGGAAAGGTTAACAATACAGGCTTGGTTGAAGTTCCTATGGGAACGACACTCCGGGAGATCATCTTTGACATTGGGGGAGGAATTCAAAATGGCAAGGCTTTTAAAGCAGTGCAAATAGGGGGTCCTTCTGGTGGGTGTATACCTGAGGAGATGCTGGATATCCGGGTGGATTATGATACATTAACGAAAGCTGGGGCTATGGTTGGCTCAGGTGGACTCGTGGTTATGGATGAGACCACTTGCATGGTAGATATAGCTCGCTTCTTTTTAGACTTTACTCAGAAAGAATCTTGTGGAAAATGCACTCCTTGTCGAGAAGGTACAAAACGAATGTACGAAATCCTAGATAGAATTGTTAAAGGCGAGGGAAAATTGGAAGATATCGACATCTTGGAAAATCTTTCCTACACTATTATAGAGACTTCACTTTGTGGATTGGGTAATAGTGCTCCAAACCCCATTCTTGCAACTCTCAAATACTTTAGACATGAGTTCGAGGCGCATATTCTTGAGCATAAGTGTCCAGCGCATTCCTGTTCTGCCTTGCTTAGTTATACAATCGATGCAGAAAAATGCAAAGGGTGCGGGCTCTGTGCTAAAAACTGTCCGGTGAGTTGTATTACGGGGGAGAAGAAAAAACCGTATGTGGTTAATGAAGACGATTGCATCAAATGTGGAACTTGTGTGGATAAATGTAAATTTGATGCGGTTGTCCAGGCATAAATTGAGAGGAGGTACATTGATGTTGATTACAATAACTATCGATGGGTGCGAAGTAAGCGTTCCGAAGGGAACGTCCATACTTGAAGCCTGTCGCATGCATGATATCCAAATTCCTACCTTGTGTTATGACCCAGAGCTTACCTCTGACGGCGCCTGCCGTTTGTGCGTGGTTCAAATCGAAGGAAACCATAATCTTCCCCCAGCTTGCAGAACTACAGTATGGCAGGGCATGGTGGTTCAAACTCAAAGTCCTAAAGTCCGAGCAGCACGCAAAACAATTTTGGAATTGTTGGTGGCGAATCATCCGTTAGATTGCATGACTTGCCAAAAAATGGGAAACTGCTTTTTGGCGGAATATGCTTATGATTATGGTGTAACAGGTGAAATTTATCAAGGGGAGAAACGTAAACTTCCTATTGATGACGGAAATCCGTTTATTTTGAGAGATCCCAATAAATGTATTTTGTGTGGAAAATGCATCAAGGCGTGTTCTCAAATCCAAGGGAAAAGCATTTTGGATTATTCATTTCGTGGCTTTAATATGCAGGTAAGTCCAGCCTTTAATTTACCCTATAATGAGTCAGATTGTGATTTCTGCGGTTCTTGTGTCTCGGTCTGTCCAGTTGGCGCGTTGACCGAAAAACACATGGTCGGCAAGGGACGCCCTTGGGAAATCAAGAAAGTTCAAACCACGTGTCCGTTTTGTGGAACAGGGTGTAACTTTGACTTAAATGTTAAAGACGGCAAAGTCATTGGCGTGACCTCTAACCCTGATGCACCGGTGAACGGGAAGGCACTTTGCGTCAAAGGACGCTTCGGAACGGATATGATTCATAGTCCGAATCGCCTGACGACCCCGTTGATTAAGAAAGATGGAGTGTTTGTCCCTGCAGAATGGGATGAAGCCCTTGATTTAGTGGCGACGAAGTTCCAGGAAATCAAAAATAACTACGGAGCAGATGCCATTGCGGCTTTAAGCTCTGCCCGTTGTACCAACGAAGATAATTTTGTCATGCAAAAATTCATGCGCGCAGTGGTCGGGACCAATAACATCGACCACTGCGCCCGGACCTGACACGCTCCCACTGTGGCCGGTCTGGCCATATCATTCGGTTCCGGAGCAATGACGAATTCCATTAATGAAATCCCTAATACTAAACTAATGTTTGTTATCGGGTCAAATACGACCGAAGCTCACCCTGTCATTGGAACTAAAATGAAACAAGCCCTAGCAAATGGGGCAAAGCTGATCGTCGTCGATCCTCGAGAAACTCAGCTCGCTGAGTACTCAGATCTTTATTTAAGACTTCGTCCGGGAACAGATATTGCGCTGATCAACGGGATGATGAACATTATTCTCGCCAATGGCTGGGAAAACCGCGCGTTCATCGAAGAACGTACGGAAGGGTTTGACGAAAAATTCTTGGAGACGATCGCAAAGTATCCACCTGAAGTGGCTAGTCAAATCACGGGTGTTCCTGTCGATCAACTCGTCGAAGCGGCTCGACTGTATGCCACCACAGATCCTGCACAAATCTTTTATACCTTAGGGATCACGGAACACACTTACGGCACAGATAATGTCATGAGCTTGGCGAATCTCGCCTTACTCACTGGCAATTTGGGTAAAGAAAGTTCCGGAGTGAACCCATTACGCGGGCAAAATAATGTTCAAGGTGCCTGCGACATGGGAGCACTACCCAACGTCTATCCAGGTTACCAACCAATCGTAAGTCCAGCAGCACAGGCTAAATTTGAAGCTGCCTGGGGTGTTTCACTCAGCCCTAAACCAGGATTTATGATTCCAGATATGTTTGAAGCAGCGCACAGTAAGAATCTACTGGCCTTGTATGTTTTCGGTGAGGATCCAGTGCTGACGGATGCCGATGCGAACCATGTTCGCAAAGGCCTTGAGGCCCTTGATTTCCTTGTAGTGCAAGACATCTTTATGTCGGAAACAGCTAAGCTAGCAGATGTTGTACTTCCTGGAGCTAGTTTTGCAGAGAAAGACGGCACCTTTACAAATACTGAGCGACGAGTGCAAAGAGTCAATCAAGCCATTAAGCCAATCGGCAACTCTAAGCCGGATTGGGAAATTATCTGTGAACTGGCGACTCGTATGGGATACCCATTCACGTATCAATCTCCAGCAGACATCATGTTAGAAGTAGCCTCCTTGGCGCCTCAATACGCTGGAGTTACCCACGGACGCCTAGAGAACCATGGTTTGCAGTGGCCAGTTCTATCCTGTGACCATCCGGGTACGAAGTTCTTGCACGAAGGAACCTGTACTCGTGGTAAAGGGCTCTTCATGCCAATCGAGAATCAAGAGCCTAACGAATCGCCGGATGCTGAGTACCCATTCTTACTCACCACGGGACGCAAACTGGCACACTATAACGTCATGACTAGAAATTCAGCCGCCCTGGAAACCTATTCTCCAGAAGAGTTGGCAGAAATCAATCCGGCGGATGCCAAACGGCTTGGCTTCCAAGACGGTGAGCGGGTCCACGTTAAGTCTCGTCGAGGAGAACTGGATACGAAGATCGTCATCACCGAGCGAGTTCCTGAGGGAGTGGTCTTTATGACACTTCATTACTTGGAGACACCAACCAACGTCTTAACCAATGGGGCGTATGATAAAGTCACCAAAACGTATGAGTATAAAGTCTGTGGCGTGCAGATCTCAAAAATTAGTTAGTACGAAAAAAATGGGCCTTCCTAGAGAAGGCCCATTTTTTGTTTACCGTGCAGTTCAATCGAGTTAAGGTAGCTCAAGGCCGTAAAGGTTATTTTTTTAGAGGACAGGATTCGCGCGAATTCGTCACTTAGTGTGTGTGATAATAGAAAGAGGGAGAACAGTTGAGTCTTGTCGAGTTTAATATGCATATCATGGCGGGCGACGAAGGATATCTTCTCAGAGATTTGTATCAAACAGGTTATTATCAACCGAATGGGTGGTGAGATCTATGAGAATTCCATTGCTCGCTTTGCTCTTGCAAGGAATACCTGAACAAACTGCAATTATAACGCTAGCTTTTGTAGTTGCCAGAATACCTTTAAAGTGGGAAAAAATTCTATTGACTGGGATTGCTCTAGCTTTGTGTGCGTATGTAGTGAGACTGATTCCTATGCCTTTCGGAATTCATACTATTTTGCTACTCTTCGTACAGTTTATTATTTTAACTTGGAAAACTAAGGGGGATGTCGGCCTATCCTTTATGGCATCTTCAGCGAGTATTCTTGCGCTAGGGATATTTGAGTTTAGTTGCCTGTCGTTGTTTATGCTTATCTTTGGATTAACTCCTGAAACCCTATTCAACGACTTAATTATAAGAATTGTAGTAGGAGAATCGCATGTGCTACTTTTATTTATCTCTGCTTTTCTGGTAAATAAATTATACATAGCAAGAGTTGCCTGAACCTTAAGTTGAGGGAAGGCGTCTTAGATTAATTTTTGAGATTTATCGAGACAAGGCGCATTTAAAGACCAGTTTCTATAAACCTATAGGACTTAAGTCCTGTTATTATGTGACTTTGGAACTAACAATGTCAATAGTTCAGTGTAATGTAAAGAATCTCTCTCCGAATCTGGAAATAATTTTCTACTAAGACAAGATTCGCGCAAATTCGCCCGTGGAGTGTGCAATAATTGAAATTAGAGCTAGAACGATAGGCGCAGCGATGTTGTAGAGTAATGTAGTGCAGTTATGTTTATTTGGAAAGGCTGTGAGATTTATAAACATTCCATGGATTGCTTTACTTTTGCAAGGTATACCTGAGCTAACGGCAGTTACAACGTTAGCTTGTGTAATTGCTAGAATACCTTTAAACTGGAGAAAAATTTTACTGATTGGGATTGTTTTAGCTTTTATTTCTTATGGTGTGAGACTGCTGCCCATCCCGTTTGGGGTTCATTTATTTGTGCTGATCATTTTGTTATTTATAGCTTTAGTTTCCCTAGGCAAGGGAGATTTCAGCTTATCCCTTATTGCAAGCTTATTGAGTTTTTTAGCTTTAGTAATCTTTGAGCTTGTGTCCCTATCATTATTAATGCCGGTTTTTGGAGTAACACCTGAAACCCTATTGACTAACCTAGTAATAAGGATTGCGATAGGAGAACCTCAAGTAATTCTTACATTTTGCTCTGCTTTTTTGTTAAATAGACTCATCCAAAAAAAGGGGTCGAGTGTGAATGAATTTCACTGAAAATATTAGCCATAAACTCACAGGATTTATAACCAATGAATTAAATTATAATGAAGATAAAAAGGAAATTATTGCATTTGCCGTTGAAACAGCACTTTTATTCATTTTAGGCACATTTTTAATAATACTCTTAGGATATGCTTTAAATGCTTTAATACCGGCGCTTGTTGCGGCAATTTTTGGTGGTTTATTACGAAGAGTATCGGGAGGAGCTCATTTTGATACTCCATTAAAATGCTTGACCATTGGTGCTATTACATATGCTTTAATTGGGGTATTAGCCAAAAAACTTGTTAATTACGACTTAACTAATCAGGTCATTCTGATAATTATTCTACTTGTTTCTTTTTCACTAGTAGCATTCTTGGCTCCGGTAGACAGCGAATCAAAGCCAATTCATTCAAGTAGCTTAAAAGTAAAACTTAAGATTTCGTCAATGGTTTTCGTAGTTGTTTCACTCTTAATAATTTCAATTCTCGATAATAAATTAGTAAGTGTTAGTGCAGTCCTGGGTGTGTTTTATCAAAGCAGCACCTTACTGCCTATTTTTAATAGAAAAGGAGGTGTGAATGGACTATGAAAAGGTACCTTTTTACCCTGATCGCATCCATGCTAATGCTCTTAGCTAGCGCGACCTCAGTTTTTGCGTGTTCGTGGTGGCTGTATCAACCCAAAACTCCGAAAGCATTGCAAAGATAATCAGGAAGTTACCAGTCGTGTAAACACATTTGGCTCAAAACAATTAAAAGCTGGGATATCCCAGCTTTTAATTGTTCGTCTAGATTTTTTATAAGTTTATGTACCTTATAAATTATAACTTTCGGTGGTCAGTATTACTACAGCTTAGGTTTGCGCAGGCACCAAAATGCTTGGCGACAGCGGATCTTCTTTATTTTTTTAGGACAGTTGGGGGATAGCAAGATGGTTTTTAATATTAAGAACTTCTTAAATAACCAATCCATTATTCAATTAACTCTATTAAAAGTCATATTTAGTATCTTTGCTTTTCTTATTATTTTTGTATTTATCTATGGACAAAATTTCTGGGAGAAACAGGTCTCCAGTTTCAATTATAATTTATTATCAAGTGCTTCAACTGCACAATCGAAAATACAATCCAAAGCTTATTATATAGAAGAATTAAAAGAAGATAAAATCTTAACAAATGATCAAAAAATAGCGAAGTTAAAGGATATTATAGAGTCAATAATTGATATGAATAATAACAATCTTATCGGCTACTATGATATTAACTTAGATTTAATAGTTCAAAATCAAAATGAAACCGATATTTCGTTTAATGACATTCGTTCTTCGATTGGATCTATAAGCGAAATTAGCACCACAAAAAACAATAATAAGGTTATTCGAATCAATATGCCGATCTATGGTAAAGAAAAAATAGTAGGCTATATATGGGCCTACGCGCAGAATGCAGATTATGTTTTCTTATCTTTCTATGATTCAACTGTAATTATAATATTAGTTTTAAGCTTATCAATCTTAATCATAGTTTCAATTAGGAAACACATCAAGCAGATTGAATTGTGCCTAGACGAATTTTGCAAAATGATTATTAATAACCAAGGTGAACAAGAACCCATTTTAATAAAGTTACCTGAATTACGACCTATTTTTGATAAAATCGCTTGTTTTACCGATGGCTTAAAGAGCATGAACTTAGAATTGGAATCATCGAAACTTCATATTAACAATATTTTAGAAGGGATATCAGATGGGTTTTATGCCTTAGATTTTAACTGGGAATTTACATTCGTTAACAACGAAACTCGAAAACGAATTTTGAAAGATGATTCTGAACTAATAGGGGAGAATGTATGGGAAATATTCCCAAAAATTATTGGTTCATTAACCTATGATAAACTGCAAGAGGCGATGGCTCAAAAGGAAGCTATTCATTGGGAAGCAGAAGGCTTTATAGTTCCCGATCAATACTATGAATATCATGCCTATCCATTTGAGGAAGGATTGACAGTTTTCTTTCGAGATATTACCGAAATAAGACGACAACAGCTAGAGTTTGCCCGTTTAGAAAGACTAAATCTTATCGGTCAGTTAGCGGCTGGAATTAGTCATGAGATAAGAAATCCACTCACAACAGTCAAGGGGTTTCTGCAATTGTTCGGTACAAAATCTAAATACGAACAAGACAAAGAGTGTATGGATTTAATGGTTTCAGAGATCGACCGTGCCAATGAGATAATTACAAATTTTCTATCCTTGGCAAAAGCTAACTTAGATGATATTAAGCCAAGCAATATCAACGAAGTTATCCATAAAGTGTTCCCTATGCTTCAAGCCGATGCCTTTAACAACAATAAAGAAGTTGTTGCTGATCTCAAGTTATTACCAGATATTATGATCAATGAAAATGAAATAAAACAACTCATCTTAAACCTGGTACGCAATGGACTGGAGGTTAGTGCAGAGTATGGGAAAGTCATCATTAGTACCTATTTACATGAAGACAGAGTTGTATTAGCTATTAAAGATCATGGAACAGGGATACCACAAGAAATTCAAGAGAAAATTGGCACACCATTTTTTACTACAAAAGAATCTGGGACAGGACTTGGATTAGCCATTTCTATGGGAATTGCCCAAAGGCATAAAGCAATTTTTGAATTTAAGACAGGAAATGAGGGGACAATTTTTTATGCGATCTTCCCACCCTACACTAACCTAGAGGTCAGTGCCTGTTGAGATGGCGAATGGTGTTATTAATGAAGCAACGTGTTGAGCGTGTTGAGGGCGTGTCAAAAGGACCGTCCCCTCAACACGCGTGACATGAAAAGTAAGATGTGGTACATTGAAAGCAGAACAGATGATTTGAGGAGTGAAATTCATGAGTCAAGAAGTGATTATGTATACTGTCCCTCTTTGACCTTACTGTGCTAGCGCTAAGCGATTCCTTTCGGGTAAAGGAATTATGTATACTGAAAAAAATATTGTCATTTTTAAAAATCTAAAAGAGTTGAGAAAACGGACTGATAAGATTGCAGTTCCTATCACGATCGTTGGAGAGCGAGTTCTAACCCGTTTCTCGTCCGCTGAATACGAGGAGGTTTTTAAAAATTACTAGTTTACTGGAAGACTCCGGGGAACAACTTCCAAAATTGAAGGCAACCGGAATTTTGCTGGCAGGTGGGAAAAGCTCGCGAATGAAAAAAAACAAAGCCTTCCTTGAACTGGAAGGCAAGCCTTTAGTGGAGCGAAGTTTAACAGTCCTAAAAACAGTCTTTGCAGAGGTATTAATAAGCAGCAACCAGCCCGAACTGTATGCAAGGTACGGTGTACCCATCTTTCAGGACGAGATGCTTGGTCAAGGCCCTTTAGAAGGACTTTATCAGGGTTTAAAAGCGGCAACCTATGACCAGGTTTTTTTCGTAGCCTGTGATATGCCGTTTTTAAGCGTAGAGCTCATCCATTTTTTATCGTCTTGGACACCAGCGTATGATGTTGTCGTTCCTCAGCTTAAGTCCGGCCTACACCCTCTGCACGCCTTTTATCATCGACGTTGTATTCCAACCATCAAACATAATCTCGAGGCGGGTTGCCTCAAGATTATTGATTTCTATCCGTCTTGTTCGGTTCGGTATGTGGCGGAAACCGAGCTTCAGAGTTTTCGTGATTTGAGTCAGGTCTTATGTAATGTCAATACACCGGACGATTGGTTGGAAATCCTTAAGGCGTAATTCTCTCGGGACAGGTATAGATATTAAGGCCTTGCTCCCTGGCAAATCCTATCACGGTGATATTTAAGGCTGCCGCCTGAGAAAGGGCCATATCGGTGGGGGCACCCCGCGCTATAAGGATGGGAACCTTCATTTTAGCGACCTTGAGTAGGATTTCTGAGGAAACCCGACCGCTAAAAAAAATAACATGATTTTCAAGCTTTAAGCCTGTTTGAAAGGCACCTCCACTGAGCTTATCAAAGACATTATGCCGGCCAATGTCATAGCTTGTCAGCAGAATATCACCTTGATAGCCAACCCCACCACTGTGTACTCCTCCGGTTGACTCAAAGAGTGTTGAATTGGACTGTAAAAAATTCACATAACCATAGGTCTCCTGAAGAGAGATGCTGGGGGTTGAGCTGAGCGGTTTAACCATCAGAACATCGTTCGCGAAACAAAAGGAAGCTCTACTTTTGCCACAACAGGCCGATACAAAGCGCTTGCTCATCAGCTCTTTTTGTAAGACACACGGTTTGCCTTCGATCCAAACTAAGTGATCGACGGGATCGTGGCGGAATTCGTAGATGTCCTCTGGAACACGGATAAAGCCTTCATTAAGTAAAAACCCATAAACGAGTTCGTTTGTTTGGGACGGAGAGCATAATAGTGTGGCGATCTCCTCCCTGTTATAGTGGATGGTTAACGGAACCTCTCGAACCACGGAGTCTTCCACCCATTCGAGAAGTAGTCCCTTTGCTTTCAGAACGGAATGAGTTATTGTTTCATTTGGCATGATGGCCTCCTCTGAGCTTTCTCTCTGTCTAGTTTACATTATTTTTTAGAATATCTGAATTATTTTTTATAAATTTGTAAATTGACAAATTCTAATAGTTAGCATAGCAAAAGAGGAATATTGCTATGCATCGCGAATTACTTTATTATAGAAAGAACTAAATAATTGCGTCATTGCTCCAAAGCTGGATTACCTAAAGCACTAAGCTACGGTGACCAGACAAGTGCCCGTAAAAATGGCACTCGGGTATTATGGGAAACTGTAATATCTCCTGCTGGAAAGGAGTCTGTCGACAGGAGGATTGAATCCCCCGGTTGTTTACAGACCGCGGGTTTTTTTATGTGTAATTTTAATTAAATCTTGAAAAGAGGATATTTTATGAAGGATCAATTTCAAAGAAAAATTGACTATCTGAGAATTTCTGTGACCGATCGCTGTAATCTGCGCTGTAAATACTGTATGCCAGTCGAAGGCGTACAGTTAATGCCCCATGAATCCATTCTTTCTTTTGAAGAAATTCTTCGACTCATGCGGATAAGTACGCAGTTAGGATTTCGACGTTTTCGTATTACTGGAGGAGAACCCTTAGTCCGCAAAGGAATTTTAGACTTTCTAAGAGAGGGGGCTAAACTTCCGGGAGTTGAGGATTTAATGATTACAACGAACGGACTGTTACTTCCAGAAATGGCCTTTGATCTCAAAGCAGCAGGCGTTCAGAGAGTGAACATCAGCTTGGATACCATGGATCCAGAGCGATTTCTCGATATTACCCGCGGGGGGAAGGTTTCTACAGTCATTCAGGGAGTCTTTCGTTCGCTTGAAGCGGGACTCAATCCGGTTAAAGTTAATGTGGTCGTCGTCCGCGGGTTTAATACGGACGAGTTGCCCAACTTTTTGACGTTAGCCAAGCAGTACCCGATCCATGTTCGCTTCATCGAACTGATGCCCATTGGCATTAGTTCCGAGCACCGTGCCGATTTTGTACCGATTAAGGAAATGAAAGAACTCTTAGGACTGAAGGAGTACGTTTCAACGAAAGGTATTCTAGGTGGAGGACCAGCAGAGTATGTACAACCAAAGGGTTATAAGGGCAGCATTGGCTTTATCAGCGCGATGAGTCGCCACTTTTGCGATACCTGCAATCGTGTCCGCTTAACCGCGGATGGAAAATTGCGTCCTTGTTTGCATAGTAAACATGAAATAAGTCTACGTGATGTCCTCCGAAATGGAAGCTCGGATGCGGCTATCCTAGATCTTTTTGCCCAAGCAGTTTGGCATAAACCAGCGGAGCATCGTATGAATGATGAAGCATTGCAGGGTCAACGTGTAATGTCTCAGATCGGAGGTTAATAGACAATGGATTTAACTCATTTTGATGAAGCGGGGCGAGCCCGAATGGTAGACGTCAGTGATAAAGCTGAAACGGCCCGTGTGGCAGTTGCCCGAGGAAAAATTACCATGAAAGCTGAGACGTTTGATCGAGTTCGCTCTGGGCTAATCGCTAAAGGAGACGTTCTGGCAGTGGCTCAAGTTGCGGGAATCATGGCAGCCAAACAAACCTCACAGATCATTCCGATGTGCCATCCTCTCATGATTACAGGGGCTAAGCTTAGTTTCAACTTAGTCGAGCCGGGTGAAGTCCATATTGAGGCGACTGTGAAAGTCAATGGAAAAACGGGGATTGAGATGGAAGCCCTAACGGCAGTCAGTGTGGCAGCCTTAACAATCTACGATATGTGTAAAGCGATGGACAAGACCATGACCATTGGGGATATTTACCTAGTTGAAAAGTCGGGTGGGAAAAGCGGACATTTTGTCCGATAACCTTTAATGCAAGAAGACTTAAATGATGAAAGCGAGGTTAATATAATGGGGAAAATAATAGCAGTATGCACCAGTGAACGAAAAGGAATGCGCAAGAAGAATGTAGGCGAAGCAATTCTGAAAGTCGGCTTTGGTCTTGAAGGGGATGCTCATGGCGGAGATTGGCATCGTATGGTCAGTTTGCTGGCGATGGAAAGTATTAAGAAGATGACGGACAAAGGGTTAAAGGTAGGGCCAGGGGACTTTGCAGAGAATTTAACCACCGAAGGACTGGAGCTTTTCACCCTTCCTGTGGGGACCAAACTCAAAATAGGGGAAACCAGTATCGGAGAAGTCACGCAAATCGGTAAAGAATGCCATACCAAATGTGCCATCTTCTATCAAGCTGGAGACTGTGTTATGCCGAAGGAAGGTATCTTTATACGCCTGTTGGAAGGCGGAGCGGTTCGTGTCGGAGACAGTATTGAGGTGATTGCTGAATGATCCGAGTAGGGGTTATCACGGCAAGTGACAAAGGGTCGCGTGGAGAAAGGGAAGATCTCTCTGGGCCAACCCTTAGTCAACTTGTTCAAGAGATCGGCGGGGAAGTCGTCGAATATGTCATTCTCCCGGATGAGCAAACGTTACTTGCTGACAAAATGCGTCAATGGGCAGATGAACTTGGTTTAGATTTAATTCTAACGACCGGCGGGACGGGCTTTTCGATGCGGGATGTGATGCCTGAGGCCACGCTATCTGTGGCAGATCGATTGGTACCCGGTATTGCAGAAGTGATGAGAATGGAAAGTCTTAAGGTGACAAGTAAGGCAATGCTAAGCAGAGCAGTAGCAGTTCTTCGCAAACAAACGTTAATTATCAATATGCCGGGTAGTCCCAAGGCTGTACGCGAATGCTTTGCAGCCATTGCCCCGGCCATTCCTCACGGAATCCAGATTCTCAAAGGGGAAGCCAGTGAGTGTGCAACGACTGTCAAATGACAGCAATCGTTTGAAAAAGTTTGATACTAACTTAAGGAATAGAGGCTTTGTTTTAAGTAACAGAGCCTCTGTTCCCATATTTACAAGGTTTTTTCTCGTTGCGTGGTACAACGGGACAATTTTGAAAGGATTCGATATGATGTTTAGATGGGATGGATAAATATTTGATTGAAATTATTGAAAAACGCATTGACCAGTATTATAATAGTTGTCAATATGGGATATTTTGTGTAGTTTAAGTGTTTTTGTAAGTTACATTGTTAAAAAAATAACAAGAGGAGGAGTCAAACGTGTCTCAAGTAACTGGTGTTGCCTGCCCCATCTGTGGTAAAGGTGTTCTCAAAATTGATGCTCTCAATAAGTCAGGGAAATCGATAGAATCAGCCGAATTAAACGTTAATATGTTGGGCGAGGTAGAATTTTTCGGTGCAGAAGATCTTATTGGCACAGATAATGAATGGGCTTCCACGTCAGCAGTTTGTATTAAATGCGGAACGGATTTCGAAGTGAACTCAGAAAACGAGATTATATGGCCTGTGTCAGCCTCAAATGCCGAGGCTAAAGGTTATCGAATCGGAAAGTGGGTAAAAATTTAATAGTCAAGACAACTGAAAAGATGCCTTTCACGCTTTGAGTGAGAGGCATCTTTTCAGTTCACTACGTTAGGAGGTGAACAGTTAAAGGTTGACCATATCTGGCTTTGATTCTATGCCTGCTCTAGTTTCTGTGATCTGTACGTAAATGACGACCCCAATGATAATACAGATCCCGACAATGTTCAGCGGGCGCATCGTTTGATTGAAGACCAGGAAGCCCAAAATACTGGCCACCACAGGGTCTAGGGAATACATGATTTGCATGTAACTGGGTTCGATATATTTTAGCCCTTTCATATATAGAGAATAACACCCTATTTGAGGAATAAATCCGAAGCCCAAAATGACTAATAAGGCATAACCGTTTGTTTGGTCAGTTACTTGAATAATTTGACTGATTACGGTTAACGGAGGACTGGATATTGACAAGATTAATACAGCAAACAGGGCAGAGTACATTAAGATGGAGTTTCCATCGACTCCTTGATCGAGTAAGTATTTCTCTAAAACCATCATGGTAGACCAGGTGAGAATCGTGATAATAATCCAGATTAAGCCTTTGGAGTTATGCTGGAAACCCTGACTAAACACATCCAATACTAAGCAAATTCCAAAGATGGCCGTGATGGCTGCCCCAACCTTCTTTAAGGTGATCTTACTCTTAAACACAATCCTTGAGATGATCATAATCACAAAAACGTTACAAAAAATTAGCGTAGAAACGATTCCTACGGGGAAATAGCTTACAGACTTCACGAACGAAGTATTCGTAATCGCTGAGGCAAGCCCAGATAGAATTAATAAGCCAAAATAGTTTCGTTGGACTATAAACCCAGATTTGTTGGTAACAATTAATAGAACAGAAAAAAACACTAAATTAAAGGAAGGAGCCAGGATGGCGATACTATAGGTATCAAAACCAAGGTTGCTTAACAAAGTACAAAAGGTACCATTAGTACCCCAAAATATGCCGGAAAGCATGGCGAAAACTAATCCGATTCCTTTATAACTAATGGGTCGCAACGTTATTCCTCCTGATCCTGATCTACACATCGGCGTTATCTCCGTCTTATTCGTCGTTGTCTGCTACTTCTCCTGTAAATTAGAGATTATTACATCACAGAATGTAAGTTAATGTGTTCGATTCTTACTTGGCTTGTCACGTCTGTCCATAATTTCGCGTAGAATATGGTAGATTAGTGGCTTGTGAGGTGAAGATTGTGAAAGCCATTGCGTTTGTCGATTACGAGAACATTTGGACAGGGTTATTAGAGCGAGGATATGACTTAACTCCCGAACAGTTGGTAGAGTTTTTACAGATTTATACTACGCGAAACGATATCGACTTATTAGCGATCTATCTTTACGCCAACTTTGATCGGGAAGAGTTTTGGCGAACACAAACGACATTTGAAAAAACGAATGTTTTTACGCGTCATGTTTTTGGTAAGAATAATTATGCAAGTACAGGCCTCCGTCGTAATGCAGCTGATCTAGAATTAATGCTTGAAGCTCAGGAAATCCTGTTGACACGAGCATCAACGTTTGACATGTATTTATTGCTTACTGGAGATGGAGACTTTCTATCCCTGCTCAGAAAAATTCGCGCCTGGGGGAAACAAGTAAAAGTGATTGGGGTAACAGGAAGCGTTCATCATGCTCTACAGCCTTATTGCGAGGGGGATGATCTGTTACAATGGGTTGTGCATGAAAAGCCCGACACAGGGTATCATCCAGAACAGGATTTGGAGCAGGGGATTCAAATCCTAGGAACTCTTCAGACTCGCTTGCCCTACGTGGCCTCAACTAAGGCAAGAGCCGCCTTAACGGAGCTTCTGGGGCGATCTATTTCACAAGTAAAGGATTTCATTCGGTATACAATCAAAGAAACGATACTCATCGAAAGGGAGCACCCGGATCCAAATCTCAAAATTGGTAAAACAAAAATATATCTTCTTAATCTGGAGAATAGCTTGGTTTTAGAGGCGCTAGGTCCCCTGCGTGAAGAAGTGTTCCAGCGTCAAAAATTGATTCGGGAGCATTAATAATGCATAGAAAGGGAATAATCCGGCAATTATAGTGTTTAGAGGATCTGGAAATGCGCTCGGGGAGGGGCCTTGAGTGTATTTTATATCTAGAGCCTGAAATAGTGAGCATTGACTCAATTGAAAGAGATAATGCCTTGTTTTTGCTCGTATTTGGACTCTAGGGGGGGTTGCTTTCCAGTGGCCCCTTGCATATTATTATAGATATATTGTTAGCACTCAATAGAGCTGAGTGCTAACAAATATTAAATAAAACAATAGGAGGGTCTTTTCTTTATGAACATTAAACCTCTCGCAGATCGGGTCATCATCAAAGCACTCCCGATGGAAGAAAAAACTAAGAGCGGAATCTATATGCCAGATACCGCAAAAGAAAAACCACAAGAAGGCGAAGTGATCGCAGTAGGACCTGGTAAGATGGAAAAAGGTGTTCGTGTTGCTCTTGATGTTAAAGCAAACGACCGCGTTATTTATTCCAAGTACGCTGGGACAGAAGTTAAGTACGATGGAGAAGAATACTTAATCCTCAAAGAAGCAGATATCTTAGCTATTATTGGCTAATTCAATAAGACTTAAATTTAAGGAGTGGAAATACGTTGGCAAAACAAATTATTTTTAATCAAGATGCTCGTCACGCTTTAGAACGTGGTGTTAATGCACTGGCTGAGGCTGTCCGTGTTACTTTAGGGCCTAAAGGTCGCAATGTAGTCCTTGACAAAAAATTCGGATCCCCTTTAATCACAAACGATGGAGTAACGATTGCTCGAGACATCGAATTGGACGATCCATTCGAAAATATGGGAGCACAACTTGTTAAAGAAGTGGCTACCAAAACGAATGACGTCGCTGGGGATGGCACAACAACGGCTACTGTTTTAGCACAAGCGATTATTCGCGAAGGCCTTAAGAATGTTGCAGCGGGTGCCAACCCTATGGGCATTAAACGTGGAATCGAGCAAGCAGTTGCAGCGGTAGTTGCTGACATTAAAGCGAATGCTAAACTCGTTGAGACGAGCGAAGCTATTGCGCAAGTTGCCTCAATCTCTGCTAGCGACAAAAATATCGGCGATCTCATTGCTCAAGCCATGGAGAAAGTCGGTAAAGACGGCGTTATCACAGTTGAAGAAGCTAAAGGCATGACAACTGAACTTGAAGTGGTTGAAGGCATGCAATTTGACCGCGGTTATATTTCAGCCTACATGATTACCGATACAGAAAAAATGGAAGCAATACTTAATGATCCGTTTATCCTGATTACAGATAAGAAAATCAGTTCGATTCAAGACGTTCTACCTGTGCTAGAAAAAGTAGTTCAAGCGGGTCGTCAACTGATGATCATTGCAGAAGACATAGATGGAGAAGCGTTGGCAACTCTCGTTGTCAATAAACTACGCGGAACGTTCGTCTGTGTTGGCGTTAAAGCACCAGGGTTTGGCGATCGTCGCAAAGCCATGCTCGAAGACATTGCTGTCCTGACAGGCGGAACCGTTATCACCGAAGATCTCGGCTTAAAGCTGGAAAATACGACCATTGAAATGCTCGGACGAGCTCGTCAAGTTCGGGTAACCAAGGAAGAAACAACGCTTGTAGAAGGATCTGGTAACAGCGATAGTATCAAGCAACGTGTAGAAGCTATCAAACGTCAAGTTGAAGAAACCACTTCAGACTTTGATCGTGAAAAGCTCCAAGAGCGTTTAGCTAAACTGTCCGGTGGTGTTGCCGTCATTCAAGTCGGTGCAGCAACCGAAACTGAAATGAAGGAAAAGAAACTCCGCATCGAAGATGCGTTAGCTGCTACCCGTGCTGCTGTAGAAGAGGGAATTGTCTCCGGTGGTGGTACGGCGCTGATTGATGCCATCCAGTCCTTAGATGCCCTTAAATTAAGCGGTGACGAGGCAACTGGTGTTAATATTATTCGTCGTGCACTCGAAGAGCCACTTCGTCAAATTGCCAACAATGCTGGGCATGAAGGCTCCGTTGTTGTTGGGAAGGTTCACGAATCCGGCGCAAGAGGAATAGGCTTCAATGCGATTACTGAAGTCTATGAAGACATGATTGCCGCTGGTATTGTTGACCCAGCTAAAGTAACGCGTTCGGCTCTGCAAAATGCAGGCTCCATTGCTGCTATGCTTCTGACCACAGAATGCTTGATCTCTGACCTGCCTTCAAAAGATGGCGGCGGAGCACCTGGCATGGGTGGTATGGGCGGCATGGGTGGCATGGGCGGCATGATGTAATTAAAACCCTGTAACCGTTGGTATCAAAGGGTTTGAGTGTTGCAAAAACTTTTAACTGCCCCTTGCGGTGACGAAACGGTAACATTGGAACTATACTTTGTAGCTATACCTTGACAGGTATGGGATAACTAGAGGCTTTTCATGAGTTCGCTGAACTTATGGGAAGCCTTTTTTTATTATACCCACCTAAACTGAATGATTCAAACGTAATCAGAACCTAAACACCCTCCTGAAACACCAAACTGGTATTCAGGAGGGTGTTGATATTAAATGCTAAATGAGGTTATAACTGGTATCCTAACCAACAACTTGTACTATATTTTTATGTAGTCAGCATGTATACTTCACTAAGCAAGGCCTTGAAGGCAGCAAGCTACAGGAAAGGGGTAGTTCAAGTGAAGAATAGTATTAAAACAATAATATTAATGACGCTAGTAGTAATAGTCACAATCGCCTCGGCTTCAATAACCCAAGCTGCGACATTAAAGGTAGGTGCAACAGGCACAGAAACCAGTATGTTGCAATCAAAGCTCCAATCCTTAAATTATGATGTAGGCCCAGTAGACGGTATTTATGGAATCAAAACCAAGACTGCTGTACAGAAGTTTCAACAGGATAACAATTTAATAGTAGATGGCATTGTCGGACCACAAACACAAGCAGCTTTGTCGAAAGCAACTACTTCACCACAGAGAAATACCCAACAAATGATTAGTACCGCCAAAAGCTTTTTAGGCGTTCCTTACAAATGGGGAGGTACAACTCCTGCAGGTTTTGATTGCTCTGGATTTACACGTTATGTTTTTGATAGCCAAAATATTAATTTGCCACGTGTTAGCAAAGATCAATATAGAGTGGGAACCCCAGTAAGCTTTAACAATCTCATTCCAGGTGACTTGGTTTTCTTTAACCTTAATTCAGGAACGCAAGTTAGTCATGTAGGCATCTATATTGGGAATAATGAATTTATCAGTGCAACAAGTAGTAAGGGAATTGCTATTTACAGCTTTACGCCCTATTGGAGCAACGTCTATGTAGGAGCAAAACGTGTTTAGGCGATTACATGTGTATCTATTTTGAAAAATCAAAAACATCCCCCGGGATACCAAAAGCGGTATTCAGGAGGGATGTTTCTTTTCTGCTAGAGATTCTATGATACAAAGTGGTCAATTTGTTTGACCGCCTTAAAGAGTTTCAAGTATGTTGTCGGAATCATTATGTACCAGGTTTCGAACAAGGAGGGAGTCAATTCTTAAGGTTTTGGGGTTTTAATAATCAAAGGTTGACAAATAATAAAGAATGAGATATAATTAATATTACAAACTCATAAAGATTTGGGGTTTTAAATATCCAGATTATTGTTGCGGCTTAAAGCAACTAAATATAGGATTGCGAATTGAATTTTAAGATAAGTGAACTCATCTGATGAAGATGAAGATGAAGATGAAGATGAAGATGAAGATGAAGAGGAGGGAATTATATGCTACAAATGATAGGATTGATTGTGGTCGTAATTATAGTACTCAATATACTAAATATTATTTAAAGGTGGCAAAATAATGGCTGAATTAATTAACAAATTAGATAATACAAAGGATAAAGTCATAGGAAAAGCTAAGGAGGCTGTCGGAAAGGCCAGTGGCAGTGAAGAGACCGAACTTAAAGGAAAGCTACAGTCCAGAAAAGCGGATCTCAAGGGAAAGTTTGACGACAGTACAGAGAAGATTGCAAAGAAAATTAATGACATGTTGGATGAAACGGAAGAGCACAAAACTTATTAGTCACTTGACATGTTTCGATTTTACAGTTATACTCATCAAAGCTCGTTAAGTCTAGTTGATTTCAAGCAAACCTCCTCTATCTAGTACCTCAGGAAGTTGTGAACTTGTAATGTTAGCGCGGGTAATATATTTAGTGGAGGTTTTTATATAATGTTTAATGACAAAATTCTAAATTGCAGAGACTGTGGCGTGGATTTCGAATTTTCAGCATCTGAACAAGAGTTCTATGCTGAAAAAGGGTTTACGAACGAACCAGGACGTTGCCCTGAGTGCCGTGCAGCTAAAAAAGCACAGACCAGGAACCAAGGCGGCGGTGGCTATGGCCGTCAAGAACGTGAAATGTTCCCAGCTGTTTGCGCTACTTGTGGAAAAGAAACGACAGTTCCTTTCCAACCGTCTGGTGACAAGCCTGTATATTGCCGCGAGTGTTTTAAACCCCGTAGCAACTACTAATCGTTAATCTAGAAACCTTCCTGGGCTTCAGAGCTTGGGAGGGTTTCTTTCTTTTTACATAACTTATTTACTTACTTATTAAGGAGCAAAAACAAAGAGCTAAGATGAAATTGAGTCCTGCTTAATGCAAATTATATATGTAATGAATTGAATAAATGGAAACGATTTGCTTTTGGGATTCAAGTGATAATAATACGAGAAATACATAAATACTATTAAGGCAGTGAATCATATAAATATGAATCTTAACATAATCCTCACACAAAGGTCATGTAATGGAGACAAATTTACCTTAAACTTAAATAAGTAATAAGAGTAAACCCACCAGTTAGTGGTTAACATTACAGAACCTCAAAAAATATCTCCCATGATCGGGGTTTGTATAGATCTAGTATCAAATATGAGAAATTGGCTGGTGGAACACGAAAGGTAATGTAATCAATTATGAAATATTCTTTAATTAAGCAACGGTTGAAGTCCACTAATCTTTTATATCTATTAATGATCCCCTTAGTTATTTTATTAGTACTTCAGATTTTTTATAATGGGAATGTATTCAGTCTATACACTTGGATACTACAATTTCCTAAGCAGTTTTTTGTCAGTTACATATTGATGTTTGGAATCGTTAATATTTTTTATGGCTTTCCTCGTAAAGTATATTTGGCGATCTCCGGTATTCTATTAGGCTTGTTTTCAGTTTTAGGCTTTATCAGTCGACAAAAACTGAACATTAAAGGCTCCCCCCTACTGCCTACAGATTTTTCTTTAGCTAAAGAAGCCATTGAGATATCCGGACATTTTAAAGAGGTCTACCTATGGATGGCGCTAATTGCCATAGGGGCGCTGTTTCTGATAGTGATACTCTTGAAGTTGACTCCTCGAGAAAGATACAAGTGGCCGCAGAAAACTGCCGTGTTCCTGACATCTGTGACACTTTTAACCGGCTTTTATACGGCCTTCGGGCCGATTCAGAAAGCTTTTGCTCTCCAATTAATCAATTTGAGCCAGAAGATGAACTATGAAGAAAATGGCATGATGCTCGGTTTTGCCTTAAATGCGGAATATCTTAAGGTGCCAGAGCCTGCTAATTACCAGGAGGATGCCATTCAGAAGGTCCTCGAAGGAAGTAAAGCAACCTATTCCGAGGATCCAAACTTTCAGCCCAACATCATCTTAGTGATGAGTGAAGCATTTTGGGATCCGACCCTGATGAAAAATGTGTCGTTTAACCAAGACCCCATGCCGTTTTTCCGCTCCCTGCAAAAATCCCAGACCAGTGGTACGATGCTCTCGCCGGTTTATGGTGGTGGGACCGCTAATACGGAATTTGAAGTCTTAACTGGATTCTCCGTGCAATTTCTACCCAACGGTGCAATTCCTTATGCCCAATATATCAACAAACCGATCGAGTCCCTACCGACCATTCTAGAAAGACAAGGCTATGCCACTTCGGCGATTCACCCTTATGATAACTGGTTTTATGATCGAAACAATGTTTACAAGCGTTTAGGCTTTGACAAATTTATTAGCAAAGAGCACTTTAATAATCCGGAAATCAAAGGGCAATATATCCGCGATACGGAGCTAACCAAGAAAATCCTCGACGAAGTCAAAGCAACCGATAAACCTGATTTTATTTATGCCACCTCAATGCAGGCCCATGGGCCGTATGAGAATTCCCAAAATCCGCAAAATACAATCAAAGTGAGTGGTAGCAATTTAAGCCCAGCCTCTCAGGCAATTTTAGAAAACTACAGCAATACCCTCGCTGATGTCGATCAATCACTTAAACAACTCATTGAGGGTTTAGAACAGTGCGGAGAGCCTACTGAAGTGATCTTCTTTGGTGATCATCTGCCGATGCTTGGTGATGACTATAGCGTCTATAAAGAAGCTAGTTTTATCAACGGCGACAATTCCTATCAAGATTATTTGAATCTCCACAGTGTTCCCTTTGTAGCCTGGAATAACTTTTCGACGACCAAGCAAAACTTAAATTTATCGTCCAACTTTTTGGGATCGTACGCTTTACAACTTGCTCAAAAATCTGGTAACTATATGACAGACTTCCTCTCGAATCTCATGAAGAGCGGATCAGACGTTATCATCAAACAAGATTTTTTGGATCAGAAAACAATAACACCCACTGAAGAGGCTCAATATAAGCTCCTGCAATATGACTTGTTGTTTGGAAAAGACTATGCGAATCAACTGGAACCAAGTCATAAACCGCCAGAGAATAACGATTATATCCAAGGGGCTGGACCCGTAAAGATTACCAAAGTTGCTCTCTCCAATGGTTTGCTCACAATCCAAGGGGAAAATTTCGTGGAAAATGCCACAGTATATATTGATGGTAAGGCAACGAAATCGACATTTGTCAGTTCTAGCGAAGTAGCTACCAGCCTACCCCAAGGCAGCGACAAACTGAGTGCATTGGACATTGAGATAAAGTTATCCGACAGCATGAGCAAAGTCATCTCGCAATCCAATATCTATCAATGGCTAGGACTATAGTTTTATATTTTCTGATTGGCTATATAGGGTATAATATTTAGTAGCAGTAATTAGTTGGAAATATAAAAAAAGTAGGGGAGAGTGAGTTATGCCAGTCATCTCAATAGAAGCCGGTAAGATGGACAAGAACCAGAAGGAAGCTCTTATCCAGAGCTTTACTAAAAGTGCTTCCGAGATACTTCATATTCCAGAACAGGCCTTTGTAGTTTTAATTAAGGAATATGATAGCGATAATGTTGGCGCCGGCGGGAGAATGCTCAGCAAAGTAATAGCTGAAAGTGGACCGATGCCCTGCCCCTAAAAGTGTTACTTGGCAATGTGGAACTGGCTGTCTACCGAGCTTGGGCCCTATTTTATACGGGTCAAGGGGATAATGTAGCGGATTTAGTAGGTAAATTAGAACTTAAGTACACTCAATTAGACGGGGCGATTCTGGGCAGGTGATTAGTTTCAACTTTTTCAAACGAGCGGCCATCGATACCAAAGAGTATTTTTCTGCAGACTTTAATTACTATAAAGACTTAAAGGACTACTATTACCCAGCTAAAATAGGCCTGATTACGCGGATTATGGCAGCCTTGATCACGAAGCTATCCTTTTTCATGATGCGGGATATAGGTCCTGAAACAGTGTCTAACCGTGGACAGTGATTGCTTCCGATTCCGACCAACAATTATACGCTCAAGCTTTTAAAGCCTAAGCGTATTTTTTTATTGATATTTTCATAGACTATCGCTATAATAAGAACACAGGTTCTAAAATAAACAAATATACGTACTGCGAGGCGATTGGAATGAATGATATATGTACTAATTGTAATCGAAAGGCTTATTGCTTGGAGCCGTGTGAACAGTGGTTAATCGAGCATGACAAATGCCCTGTGTGCCAAAACAAACTCATTCGGGCTGGAGGATGTACCGAGTGCATCACGGGAGATTGGGCTAAGTGCGGTTAGTAGGATAGAAAAGACATCGGAAAATTCCGTTTTAGTGATTCCTAAGCACGGTATATCTGGCTACACTTACAATAATATCAGTTGGGATGATAAAGACAAGTATGGAGTAAATTTAACAATGGCGTTCATTATTTGAACTGCACCAGCGGATTGATGTAAAAAGAAACACCCTCATTGCTTCAGAAGCAAAGAGGATGTTTCTTTAAAAATACTTTCCATAAAGTTACACTCGAATAATTCTTGTAAAAGGTCTAGGTTTATTAGGTGTCCAGTGAATCAGCTGTATTAGTTTATAACAAGACGTTACAATGACCGTAGCACATGCCAGTAAATAACCCGCAATCACAAACAGTACAATCCAAGTTAACATATACAACACCCCTTCCTTAATAATGATTTACTATGGTTTATCTATATTCTTAGTATACCAAAAAAGTACAGAAAAGATAGTGAAAGTAATAACTTTCGCAATACAAATTATTAATGACAAAAATGAGGAAATAATGCCTTGAAATCATCAAGGGAGTGTTTGTTACTAAGTTGAAAATTAACTCATTCATAGTATCGTTAGGAACTATGTCAATATATACTGGATTAGCTAATATAGTGACCAGAGTCCATCAATATGTCTTTATGATGCACCGTTTTATATCTGGCTCAGACGTGGACAAATTTGGCGGTATTCCAGTACCTGTCTTTCTATTTCTTTTTGTTGGTATAGGTCTTTCAATCTTGTTGAAGTATACTAGAACGAGAATGGAAATCTACTTTACAGGTGCCAACAAGAGAGCGGCGTGGATTTCCGGTATAGCAATTTTCAATAGGTTCTTGAGGGGAGACTACTATGACAGTTTTAGACAAAAAGAAAATGGGAGATATAAATGATTGAATATCATGCAGAAGTTATCATTATTGGTGGAGGAGCTACGGGGGTCGGCCTTCTGCGCGATTTGAGCATGCGTGGGGTCAACGCTCTATTATTAGAACAGGGGGATTTGGCACATGGTACAAGTTCTCGCTTTCATGGGCTTTTGCATAGTGGTGCTCGTTACGCAGTGAAGGATTCCTTGTCTGCTGCAGAATGTTCGCAAGAGAACAGTATTCTCAAACGAATAGCCCCCAGTTGTATTGTGAATTGTGGGGGATGGTTCGTTCAAATGGCTGAGGACGATCCAGCATACACTGAAAAATGGGTGCAAAAATGTGCAGAAGCCTCTATTTCCGTGCGAGAAATCTCCTTGCAGGAAGCCTATACTCAAGAACCGCTGCTGAGACAGGATGCTCTAAGAGTGTTTGAAGTTCCCGATGCAGCGGTGGATGGCTTTAAATTGGTGTGGGCTAATGCTCACTCGGCAACTGTTTATGGTGGAGTATATAAAAGCTATCATCAGGTCGATAATCTAGTCCGAGAAGGAAATCGAATCACTGGGGTGAGTGGACGTCTACTGAAAACGGGCGAACCGTTTACAGCGACTTCGCCCATGCTGGTGAATGCTGCTGGGGCTTGGGCGCCAAAGTTAGCGTCCTCAGTGGGTGTTACTCTTGATGTAGTGGCAGATAAAGGGACTTTGCTGGCGTTTAACCATCGATTATTCCAGAGGGTAATCAATCGTCTGCGACCACCGGGTGATGGTGATATCTTTGTTCCTCACGAAAGCATAACGGTGTTTGGTACAACATCAGGCCTTGTTGACTCTCCAAGCGACAATGCCCCTGCCGTTGCAGATGTACAAAGACTTATGAATTTGGGTGAAGGTCTGTTACCGGAAATTGAACGTTTCCGGGTGATTCGTGCCTTTGCAGGAGTGCGACCTCTGTATCAGGAAACTCAGAGTGATACTGTATTAGCGGAAAAAGGTCGAGAGGTGAGTCGGGGGTTTGCCTTGCTTGATCACGAAGAACAAGGAATCGAAGGTTTTGTAAGTATTGTGGGTGGCAAGTTTACCACTTACCGGCTTATGGCAGAAAGAACTGCGGATCTGGTAACTCGAAAGCTGGGAAAATTGGTGCCCTGCCGAACGGCCGAAGAGACTATTTTACCGGTATTATCCTCTGCTCTCAAGGAACTTGCCGAAAAGGTGTTGCCCTGTGGAGCTGTTTCGAAGATGCTGGAGCGAGTTGGTGCGGATGCTGAGAACATTTTACGTAAGATCGAGTCAGATCCCGCGAAAGGTCAAATGTTGTGCGAATGTGAAATGGTTAGTTTAGCCGAAGTAGAAAGGGCTGTCTCGGATGAAGATGTGCATTTTCTTTCAGATATCCGGCGAAAAACCAGATTAGGCATGGGAACTTGCCAAGGTGCATTCTGTGGCTATCGAGCGTTGCCATTGTTGAGGCGTGAAAAGGATAAATACGCTCCGTTCCGAGACGAACTTCAGGGCTTTCTTGATCAACGCTGGAAGGGAATCCGGCCGGTGCTCTGGGGAGCGCAGCTGCGTGAAACAGAGTTAACCCGAGGTATCTACGGTGGGCTGCTCCATTTTGGTGAAAGAGCAAATTGTCCTACGGATCGGGGGAAATGATTGTGTGGGATGGAATTATTATTGGGGGAGGTTTGGCCGGTCTAGTTGCTGGGATAACAGCGGCTGAGCGAGGGAAACAGGTAATGCTCGTAGCAGAAGGGATAGGTAGTCTTTCCTTTACCTCCGGAGTTATAGATTTTGGAGATTTCAACGCACTTAGGGATCGACAGGACCATCCCTTCTCGCATATTTCAGAAGATCAGGCACTCCAATCGGTCAGCAAGTGGCAGGAACTATGCCCTTTTTATACGGGCTCGTGGGCTAAGGGTCAACCTATTCTCACTCCTCTTGGTGAGATTCGTCCAGCAGGGTATGTACCCTACAGTTTATCTGCCCAACCCTTAGAAGCGGCTAGAGAAATAGTTCTAATCGCTCCACAAGGGTTAAAGGACTTTTTTCCTGGGTTATTTGCTTCGAACCTGGCCCTGAATTTTCCTCAAGCCATCGTGACGATTAAACCTCTGCAAGTGGATAGGTTTGCTCAACACTATAGCTTAGGCAAGAGTATTCTCCCGTCAGATTATGCCAAATACTGGGCATCTGTGGAGGGGACAGACTATTTACGTGAGTTTCTTATGGGAATCATTGGTGAATTAGCTGGGATGAAAGAGGGCTTAGTGCTGGTTTTCCCAGGGTTAAGTGCCTCATTTGAGCCGTTACTGCGCGATTTATTGAAATCCCTTACAGTCTCGATTGTCGAGCCGACTATTTTCCCACCCTCTCCCGTGGGAATGAATCTTTATCAATTCCTCAGAAAGAAATTTAAAGATTTAGGTGGGGAGTTTTTAACGAATGGAAAGGTTGAAGCCGCTGTTATAGAGGAGGGTTACTGTCCTAGTATTTCCCTTCAGAGTCATGGGAAAACACTTGAATTAAAGGCCAAGTCCTTTGTGTTAGCTACCGGTGGCATCTTCGGAGGTGGTATTCAGGTTGGACCACGGACGATTCGGGAGGGGATCTTTGATTGTCCACTTTTCATACCTGAACAGTGGACGTCGGACGGTTTTTTAGGACCCCAACCGTATACCCAGACGGGCATAGAGGTCGACGCCGAGCTTCATCCCCTCAGAAGCGATGGCGAAATTTACTTGCACAATGTTTATGTGTGTGGACGTATGCTAGCTCATTGGGATCCTTGGACCGATCATTGTGGGGGAGGGGTCGCTCTAACGACCGGTCACCGAGCTGGAACTATGATATAGGGCAAAACATGCCATGGAAAGGAAAGGAGAGGAGAGATGAACGGGAAATCAGAGGGAGCAGTTTACAGGGCTGAGAAATTGGACGCTTGCATAAAATGTAGTGCTTGTACTGCGGAGTGTCCTGTTGCAAGGATTAATCCCCTATTTCCAGGTCCGAAGGCTGCGGGGCCAGACGCTGAACGATTACGTTTAGAAGGGATTTATTTCGATGCTAAAGCCTTAGCCTTGTGCTCAAATTGCAAAACCTGTGAGATCACCTGTCCTTCGAGTGTCAACATCACCGAGCTGATTATGGAGGCGCGTCGTAAGGCGATTCTTTCAGGAGCCAACAAAAAAAGTAAGCGCTATCGTCTCCGCGCTCTCGTACTGGGTAGGGCAGAATATCTAGGAATCTTAGGCACGGTCTTGGCACCTGTTACAAATTTCGTCTTAAGGAAAAAAGCCGTCAGAGTCTTGATGGAGAAGGCAATAGGGATTGGTCGGAATGCCCCCTTACCCGATTATCACCGCAGATTTGCACTAAATACTCATACCGATGCAAAGACCAAGCAAGTGGTTTATTTTCCCGGTTGTTATTCGGCGTATAATGATGCTGTAACCGCCAGAGCTGTCGTTAAAGTATTGGAGCATAACGGCTTTTCTGTGCTAACGCCGAGTTTTCATTGTTGTGGGGTTCCGTTGCAATCGAATGATCAGTTCTCTCAGGCAGAGGCAAATGCCTTGTATAATCTTCGTTTGCTCGTGCCTTATCTGGAACAGGGAATTCCAGTTGTTGCTTCTTGTCCAAGCTGTACCTTAAGTCTAAAACAGGAATACCCCCACTATGGTGGTCCCGGAGCGGAGTTGATTGCCGCTCGAACGTATGATTTATTCGAATTTCTGTGGCATCTATATGAAAATGGGGAGCTTCGCCTAGGGTTTCGGCCTTCCTCTCAAATTGTTGCCTATCATGCTCCTTGCCATCTCAAAGCACAAAGTATCGGTACTCCAGTAGTCCGCTTATTACGCTTGATTCCGGGCTTGCAGGTGAAGGACTTGGATAGCGGGTGTTGTGGCTTGTCAGGTAGCTATGGTTTCAAAGAAGAAAACTATGCGTTGGGGATGGAAATTGGGAAGCCTTTATTTGGAAAAATTAAGAGTGGATTAGAAAAGGCGGACTTTTCTGAAGTTATCACTGAATGCGGAACCTGTAACATCCAGATAGCTCACGGATCTCGAGCCAAAGTACAACATCCTGTTTGGTATTTCATGAAGGCATACGGACTCGCCTAACTTTATATTTTGGTAATAAAAAACGTCTCATTGATAAACCATTATAATATGGAATTTACAAACATGAAGAAATCCAGGAAGTCGGAACTAATAGAGTAATATGCTCCCCTAAAGGTAGACAGATTAATAATAAAATCTGTTATCTTTAGAGGAGCATTTTCATGTCCAAAAGGAGTGGTCCTATTTCACTTTGCCCATCTGTAATTCACAAAGACGATTATTGAAATAAGTTTTCACTAGTTCAACATATTCCGGTTTTAGAGTGAATCGACTGAAGTAACAACAAAAATCCCTGTCTAAGCCGTACGTGCCAGACTCAACCCATTCCTCATTAAGCGTACAGGTAGCTTTAATCTGATCGTACAAATAGCTAGAACCTGAAAATGTTTCAAGCAGAGTATGTAACTCGTGATCGATCTGTGGGTGCGGTAAAACAAGATTAAAAGGCTTTTTATAATTGCCATATTGATAAGCACCCTCATCTTCCCAAACAAAAGGTTTTTCGCAAGAATCTAAGATTGCTTGACAGGTTTTAATCATCTTTGCTTGATCGTCAATTTCTAAGGGCATTTCTTTACACCTCAAAAGTTATTAATTCGTCTATTATATAACATATTATGTCGAAAATGAACTAGAAAAAAGAGTAAAAGGCTACCACCTTAAGAAAGGTGATAGCCCGTTAACCGTTTTTTAGAAGATTACACCTAATGCGATAAGAATCAAGATAGCTATTGCAATGATTCCAGCGCCAATGCCATAACCAGCACCGCCACAAGCGGCAGCAACTGGGGCGACAGGAGCAGGACAGCATGCTCCACCCATTCCATAACCCATTCCGTACATCAATATTTCCCCCTTTTTATACTTTAGAATACAATTCCCATTGCGATCAGAAGAAGAATAATCACAACTACTGCAGCGATTCCTGCACCAAAACCATGCCCAGTTCCGCAACCACAAGCAGCTGCATCTACACCACCAAATGCCATTTGAATTTCCTCCTTTTACCTGAGATAGTAAATAATATGCTTCTGTTAAGCAAAGTGGAACAATATGGAAAAGTTTTAACTTGTCAATTTAAAAGAAAATTTTTGAGAACCACAAATGGAATAGGGCAAACTACTTACACATATTGTATGGTAAGAACTCCGCCAGGGGGGCATGAGATGAAGAAAAGAGGATATGGGTTAGCCATTGGAATCAGTATCGTGTTGATAGGGGGGCTTTTAGGACGCTTTATGTGGCAACCAGACCCTACTGAGTTAGTCAAACACGGCTTAGAAGGATTGAACGCAGCGACCTCTTTTCGCTATAGTTTGACCCAGTATCAATGGGTCGAGGGAAAAGATCGAGTACTCACACAGATTCTAGGGGAAAAAGATGGTGGGAACACTCGGATCTTGGGACAGCTAGCTGGAAGCGAAGTAGAGATGATCAAACTTGGGGATTCTACCTACAGTAAAGATCCTTTTAGTAAGAAGTGGATCAGATTTGCTAATGCTAAAGCAGCTCAGGAAGTCTTTCTGGCGGAGCTCAACCCCTTATCTTCGCTACAAATGAAAGAGCTTGGAGAGGTGATGCTTAGCGACCAAGAGAAGGTTAACGGAGAAAAAGTGTGGGTATGTCATTTATCACCCAGTGTACAGAATCAAATGATGGAGGTATTTTGGAGCGATTTCCAGTATACTCTTTACATTCGTAAGTCTGATCAGATGCTCGTGAAGGCCACGATCGAAGCAAAGAATAAAGTAAGGTCAGACCCAATGACCATGACACTTGAGTTTAAAGATATTGGTAAGAAGATTAATATTCTGGCGCCAGATATTTAAAGTTGGGAGTTCTATAGTAAAACGGGGCAGGAATAACCCTCTTAGGGGTTATAGCCTGCCTCATTCTATTATTATCGTAGAAATTGTGAATTGAAGAGTTGTGGACTCGTAAAACGTTTGCACAATGGACAAGCCTCTGATATAGTTTTACAATAAGTTTTATCGTAAGGTGGAGGTGTCCTTAAGTGGAAGAGTATATTGGACGAGTCTTAATTTCGAGAGAAGACTTGGCAAAGCGTGTGGCAGAATTAGGAGCAGAGATTACTCGCGATTACTCAGGAAAGAAAATCTTAGTCCTAGGGATCTTAAAGGGTGCTGTCCCCTTTATGGCGGACCTCATTCGAGAGATAAAATTGCCTTTGGCGTATGATTTTATGGCGCTATCAAGCTATGGAGTCTCCACTCAGTCTTCTGGCGTCGTGCGTATCCTTAAAGACTTAGAGCGAAGTGTTGAGGATGTTCACATTTTAATAGCCGAAGATATTGTAGATACTGGGCTAACATTAAAGTATTTAAAAGACAACTTGAAAGCACGAAATCCGTTGAGCGTAAAGGTGGTTACGCTCCTCGACAAAGCCGCACGCCGAAAAGCGGATGTTACTCCGGATTACAACGGGTTTTCGATTCCCGATGAGTTTGTGGTAGGATATGGACTTGACTTCAACGAAGAGTATCGGAATTTGCCCTATGTCGGAGTATTAAAACAGGAAGCGTACGAAATCAATTAACTTTAATAAGAATGGTGATGAATTATCGTGACACAGGAAGTCGTATTAGTTTTGGATTTTGGAGGACAGTACAATCAACTGATTGCGCGCCGAGTAAGGGAAGCTCATGTGTATTCTGAAATGGTTTCTCATAAAACCTCAATCGAGGAAATCCGAGCTCGGAAACCAAAGGGCATTATTTTTTCAGGTGGACCTGCGAGTGTTAATCAACCGAATGCTCCTGAAGTGGACCCTGAAATTTATAACTTAGGAATTCCCATCTTAGGGATTTGCTATGGGATGCAACTGATGACGGTACAATTAGGGGGAAGTGTAGAACATCCTGAAGCGAGCGAGTATGGGAACGCCATGCTGACGGTTGATATTACAACGGACCTCTGGAAGGACTTAGGTGGAGAGCGCCCGTGCTGGATGAGCCACGGTGATTCTGTGCACAAATTACCTGAAGGCTTTGTTGTCGCAGCCCACACTTGGAATACGCCAATTGCAGCGATGATGGATGCCGAACGACATTTTTATGGTGTCCAGTTCCATCCTGAAGTGAAACATACTCCCGATGGTCAAGCTATGTTAGAGAAGTTTCTCTATGATATTTGTCAATGTATTGGGGACTGGACGATGGAGTCCTTTATTGAGGCTCAAGTAGCAGAGATCCGCGCTAAGGTCGGAAATAAACATGTCCTGTGTGCTTTGAGTGGTGGAGTAGATTCTTCGGTTGCTGCGGCGCTCGTACACCGGGCAGTAGGGGATCAATTGACCTGCGTCTTTGTGGATCATGGGTTTATGCGGAAGAATGAGGCAGAGCAGGTTAAGAAGGTCTTTACTGAACAGTTTCAGTTGAATTTGGTCTTTGTGGATGTCCATGAACGCTTTTTGCAAAAGCTAGCAGGGGTATCCGAGCCTGAGTTAAAACGCAAAGCGATTGGCAATGAGTTTATTCGGGTCTTTGAAGTGGAGGCCTTGAAACTTGGTCAGGTCGATTTTTTGGTACAAGGTACCCTTTATCCGGATATTGTGGAGAGTGGAACGGATACTGCGGAAACCATTAAAAGCCATCACAACGTAGGTGGCTTGCCTGAAGACATGCAATTTGAACTGATCGAGCCGTTACGTTTGCTCTTTAAAGATGAAGTACGCGAACTGGGAATTGAACTCGGGATGAGTGAAGAAATAGTTTGGCGACAACCCTTCCCTGGCCCAGGATTAGCGATCCGGATTCTTGGGGAAGTAACCCGTGAGAAACTGGATATTTTACGTGAAGCGGATGCGGTTATCCTAGAGGAAATTCGTCGAGCAGGAATGTATCGAGAATTGTGGCAAAGTTTCGCGGTTCTGCCTTCAATTAAGAGCGTCGGCGTGATGGGGGATAGTCGAACCTATGAGTATCCCATTATCCTTAGAGCAGTCACCAGTGAAGATGCTATGACTGCTGATTGGGCAAGGCTCCCGTATGACCTTCTGCAAAGCATCTCCACTAGGATTGTGAATGAAGTGCAGGGCGTTAACCGTGTGGTTTATGATATTACCTCGAAGCCTCCTGGGACGATTGAGTGGGAGTAGGGAGTGGATTGGTAAGGGTTAAGAGTTGTTTTAGTATAGATAGGTGGTTAATGATTTATACCAAATTTTGGCGTCTTCGAAGTTTTGTCTTTATTTACAACTAAAGAGAAGGGGACAGGGTTAATACTGCTCATAAATTGCCAGTCGGCAAGAGTTTAAGAGTTGATTAAATATATGATAGGGATTTATGATTTTCGCTTCTTTTAAGCGTCATCATAAACCCCTATTTCTTTATACTTTAACTTTATACTTATCCTAAATGTCCAGGTCATTTACTACCAACTTTTACGAGTTCTCCAAAACTCCGGTTGAAGCACTACTAGTAAAGTGAACAGTTCCAAGCGACCCAGTAGCATACAACAAATTAAGACCACTTCACCAAAAGCATTGATCGAAGAAAAAGTGGTAGTTGGCCCAACCACCCCAAATCCTGGACCGACATTACCAAGGGTAGCCACTACGGCACTCATCGCGTCAAAGGGTTCTAAGCCAGTGGCAGACAGCAGAATCGTTGCCAAACCAAAAATGGCCATAAAGAGAAAGAAAAAGACAGCCACAGTTTGCAGCATGAGTGGGTCGACATGTTTGCCACCGGAATTAATACTCGTCACGGCGCGGGGGTGAACAGCCCTTCTTAGTTCAGCCCAAGCTAGTTTTACCAAGAGGATAAGGCGGGCTACTTTAATGCCACCAGCTGTAGATCCGGCACTCCCACCAATAAACATTAATAAGAACAGGACAATTTTCGCGAGTGAAGGCCACTTGTCGAAATCAGCTGAAGCAAACCCAGTCGTCGTCATTATCGAGGTCACCTGAAACAGGGCTTGTCGCAAAGAGGTACCGATCCCATCCCCTACAAGCCATAAACTTATCGAGATGACTAGGGTGGCGACTGCAATGATTGCCAGGTAAACCCGAAATTCGGTATCTTGCCAGATGTGTTTCAAGCCTCGGCTCCAAGCAAGGAAATACAGGCCGAAGTTTCCTCCAGCAATAATCATAAAAACTATAATGATATATTCAATCAGGGGATTGTCGAAATACATTATGCTGGAATTCTTAGTGGAGAAACCGCCAGTCGCCATCGTGGCGAAGGAATGGTTAACGGAATCAAACCATGACATTCCGGCAAGGCCCAGCAAGACGATTTGTAATAGGGTAAAGCCGACATAAATCTGCCAGAGCCGGGCGGCGTTATCCCTAATCCGCGGTAAGACTCTTTCCGCCATGGGACCCGGGACTTCAGCGTTGAACAGGTGTACTGCCCCCGCGCCGATCTTTGGCAAAAAAACAATGAACAAAACAATGATGCCCATGCCTCCAAGCCAATGGGTTAAACTGCGCCACAGCAATAAGCTCTGCGAGAGGACCTCGACATTGTCAATGACACTGGCACCTGTGGTGGTCAGACCTGAAACAGTTTCGAATACACCGTCAAGGTAAGTAGGTACAGCGTTCGAAAGGTAAAGTGGCAGTGCTCCGAAAAGCGAGGTCAAAATCCATGCACCCGATACGATGGCAAAGCCTTCTCTAATCCCCATGCGACCTTCTTTACGTCCATAATGGGTAAGAACAAAACCCACGAGACCTGTTAACACAATTGTAATAAGAAACGGCACAGTGGTGGACTCTTTTCCGATAAGCGCCCAAACGAGGGGAATACACATAATTGCTGCGTAAACTAATAATAACCAGCCTAATACGCTCTCTATCAAGCGAACGTTCATTTTTAATTCCTGCTCTCGAAGTATTTTCCGACTTTCTTGACCATGTCCGGAAGTGTAAAGACAACGACCCTGTCGCCCCCATGAAGGATGGTCTCGCCATTAGGAACACTGACGTCTTCGCCATGAATTAAAGCCCCGACCAAAGAGTTGCGCGGGAATTTAAGGTCCTTGAGTTTTTTACCCGTTATTTGGCAATTCTCGGGAACTAATATTTCCATAGCCTCCGCCTTAGCACCTTCCAGAAGAGTGACAGCGACGATGTTGCCCCGACGCACTTGGCGCAAGATGACACCGGCGGTTAGAAGCCTTGGAGATAAGACGACATCGACTCCAACTTTGCCCATTAAGGACATATAGTCAGCGCGCCCCACCCGGACTACCGTTTTCTGAGCGCCTAAATTCTTGGCTAAAAGGGCTAAGAGTAAATTAAGTTTATCGTCATCGGTGAGAGTGCCGGATCTACAGCTGGTGGCATTAAAGTAGCCCGCCTTATCCTCTTGGTAAAACTAGCTTGGGCTGAACTAAGAAGGGCTGTTCACCCCCGCGCCGTGACGAGTATTAATTCCGGTGG
>CAKMJS010000116.1 GCA_927405585.1 uncultured Desulfosporosinus sp. | reverse complement strand
CGACAAGATCGACAAACTTCGTGGGATGGATGTAGTCTTCGTAACAACGGCAAAAACGGATGAAGAGGCGCGCGAATTACTTCGTGGCTTTGGAATGCCTTCGTGATTCCAGGAAGTTCCCCTTTGTGAGCCAACTCCCGGAAGCAAATCCGGCAAATCCCAAATTTCCGCATGTAAGCATGGGGACGTCCACAAAGCTTGCAACGGTTATGCGAACGCACTGCGAACTTTTGTCCACGATTTTGTTTGACAACCATAGATGTCTTAGCCACGTTCTTGAACCTCCTTTTCTCTAATCACGGTACGGCATTCCAAAGCCACGAAGTAATTCGCGCGCCTCTTCATCCGTTTTTGCCGTTGTTACGAAGACTACATCCATCCCACGAAGTTTGTCGATCTTGTCGTACTCCATTTCGGGAAAGATCAGTTGCTCCTTGATTCCTAATGTGTAATTACCGCGTCCATCAAACGCCTTCGCTGAAACACCGCGGAAGTCACGAACACGTGGTAAAGCCACATTTAAAAGGCGATCCATAAATTCATACATCCGCTGGCCGCGCAGGGTGACTTTGCAACCGATGGGCATCCCTTCACGAAGTTTGAATGCTGCAATGGATTTCTTAGCCTTCGTGACCACTGGTTTTTGTCCTGAGAGCTTCATTAAGTCTGCGACAGCGGAATCAATTGCTTTAGAGTTTTGAACCGCTTCGCCAACACCCATATTGATAACAATCTTATCAATTTTGGGTATTTGCATGACATTCGTATAAGCAAACTTCTGCTGTAAAGCAGGAGCGATTTCGTTTTGGTATCTATCCTTCAGACGAGCCACTATGGTCCCTCCTTTCGCGATTAGTGTTTATCCGGTAAATTCACGTCGCACTTTTTGCAGACGCGTACTTTTCCGCTTTCCGTTACCTTGACACTTGCACGTGTCACGGAATTACACTCTTGGCAATATAACATGACGTTCGAGCTGGCCATCGGAGCTTCTTTGGAAACAATGCCACCTTGAGGCATGCTTTGAGAAGGTTTCGTATGACGCTTTATGAGGTTGGCCTTCTCTACTACCACGCGACCTTTCTTGAGAATCACATCGATAATTTTGCCTTTTTTGCCAGCATCTTTACCGCTGATTACCATGACGAAGTCGCCTTTTTTAACGTGTATCTTTTCAGTTTGTACCTTATGCTTTGTAGCAGCCACTTTCTTCACCTCCATCTATCATGGGGTCTTAGATAACTTCCGGTGCCAGGGAAATAATTTTCATATAATTATCACGCAACTCACGAGCAACCGGTCCGAAGATACGGGTGCCTCGAGGGCTTTTGTCATCTTTAATGAGTACAGCCGCGTTTTCGCTAAACCGAATATAAGAACCGTCCGGACGTCGAATTTCTTTTCTTGTCCGCACAATAACGGCCTTAACAACTTCCCCTTTTTTAACAACGCCCCCTGGCGTTGCTTGCTTAACAGAAGCTACAATTATATCGCCAATCGATGCGTACCGGCGCATTGAACCGCCCAGTACACGAATACACATTAGCTCTTTAGCGCCTGAGTTGTCTCCAACCCTAACCCTGGTTTGTACCTGGATCATTCCCATTGACCCCCTTCCGAACTAAATATAAAAAGTATTAAAGAGCAATCGCTTTCTCGGTTATCTCAACCACGCGCCAACATTTATCTTTGCTCAAGAGGCGAGTTTCCATGATTGAGACAGTGTCTCCGACATGAGCCTCATTGTTCTCGTCATGAGCCTTAAACTTTTTGGTGCGGGTGATTGTTTTTTTGTATATTGGATGACGCTGAGTAATATTAACAGCTACCACGACAGTTTTATCCATTTTGTCGCTCACTACCTTACCAATTCGGACCTTGCGCTGGGCTCTTTCCAATCTAAAAAGCCTCCTTTCTCAACTTAGGCACGTTCAATCTTTAACTCGCGCTCACGAAGAATCGTTTTGCCACGAGCGATTCCTTTGCGGACTTCCCGAATTCGCATCGGGTTATCGAGTTGTCCCGTTGCCAATTGGAAACGCAAATTAAACAGTTCTGTTTTGAACCCGTCGATTTCCTTGAGAACTTCTTCAGTGGTCATATCACGGAAATCATTAGTTTTCATTTGCGTCACCTCCTTCTTGATCTGCACGGGTAACGAACTTGCACTTGATCGGGAGTTTATGCATTGCTAGACGCAGAGCCTCACGTGCTTGCTCTTCCGTTACGCCGTTCAATTCAAACATCACACGACCTGGTTTTACAACAGCAACCCAATATTCTGGTGAACCTTTACCACTACCCATACGGGTTTCTGCCGGTTTAGCCGTAACAGGCTTATCCGGGAATATCTTAATCCAAACTTGTCCTCCACGCTTGATAAAGCGCGTCATCGCGATACGAGCAGCCTCAATTTGACGGTTCGTAACCCAGCCGCATTCCATCGCCATAAGACCATATTCACCAAAGGTAATGGTGTTACCGCGTGTTGCCTTACCATGCATTCGACCACGATGTTGTTTTCGATGTTTCACTCTGGATGGGACTAACATTTAGTTTCCTCCTTCCACCTGAGCGACGACCTTCTTGGCGGGAAGAACCTCACCTTTATAAATCCAAACCTTAATACCGATTTTGCCATACGTGGTATTGGCTTCAGCAAAACCGTAGTCAATATCAGCACGTAATGTGTGAAGGGGTACTTTTCCTTCATGATACCATTCGGTTCGGGCAATTTCGGCTCCAGCAAGACGACCGCTGCATTGAATTTTGATTCCTTGCGCTCCTGTCCGCATGGTTCGGCCAACGGTTTGTTTCATGGCCCGGCGGAAGGAGACACGTTTTTCGAGTTGTAGTGCGATATTTTCTGCTACCAGTGTGGCATCCATTTCGGGTTTCTTAATTTCAACAATATTGACTGCCACTTGTTTGCCAGTGATAGCTTCCAGTTGCTTGCGCAAGTTTTCGACTTCGATACCGCCTCGACCGATAACAATACCGGGTTTGGCTGCATGAACTGACACTTTAACGCGACTGGCTGCTCGTTCTATCTCAACTTTTGGGCATCCAGCTTGCTTGAGTTTGTTTTTAACAAATGCTCGGATCTTCAGATCTTCATGAAGAAGTTCCATGTAATTTCTGCCTGCATACCACCGGCTTTCCCAGTCCCGGATAATTCCGATGCGGAGGCCTTTGGGATTAACCTTTTGACCCACAGTTTAGCCCTCCTTCTTCTCGCCCACAACTACAGTAATGTGACTAGTCCGTTTCCGGATCTGGTCTGCACGTCCCATAGCTCGAGGCTTGATGCGTTTTAAAGTTGGTCCTTGATCCACACAAATTTCAGTAACATACAGATCATCAACATTCATGTCATAGTTGTGTCCTGCATTTGCGACTGCAGACTTCAGAACTTTGGTCACATCATCAGTGGAACCGTTAGCTGTAAACTGAAGAATTGCGAACGCATCACTAATCTTTTTGCCCCGGATCAAATTGACAACCTGGCGCACCTTACGAGGAGAGATACGTACATATTTTGCCACTGCTTTTGCTTGCATGTGCCTTTACCTCCTCTCGAATTAACGTAAGCCACTGGATTTTTCGCTTCCAGCATGGCCCTTATAGGTGCGAGTAGGCGAAAACTCTCCGAGTTTATGCCCAACCATATCTTCTGTAACATAAATAGGAACATGTTTCCGACCATCGTGAACCGCAATGGTGAGTCCGACCATTATCGGGAATATTGTTGAGCGTCTGGACCACGTCTTGATAACGCGTTTCTCACCTGATTTGTTCATCGCTTCGACGCGCTCGAGCAAACGAGGTTCGGCGAAAGGTCCTTTTTTTAGAGATCTGCTCATTTATGGGCCTCCTTTCGACTACTTAGTCCGCCGTTTCACAATAAAGCGATTCGACGCATTCTTTTTCTTACGAGTTTTTGCTCCCAGAGCTGGTTTCCCCCAAGGGGTGCAAGGGTTACGTCCAATCGAGTTACGGCCTTCTCCTCCACCATGTGGGTGATCACAAGGATTCATGACCGAACCACGAACTGTAGGTCTGATGCCCATCCAGCGAGACCTTCCAGCTTTACCAACATTAATGTTCTCATGGTCAAGATTTCCGACTTGACCAATCGTTGCACGACACTCAATACGAATCATGCGCATTTCGCCCGACGGAAGTCTTAAGGTTGCATAAGATCCTTCTTTGGCCATGAGTTGCGCAGAGCCACCAGCCGAGCGTACCATCTGAGCCCCTTTACCGGGTTTCATCTCAATACTGTGTAGCAGAGTACCGACTGGGATATTCTGAATAGGTAAGCAGTTGCCGACCTTAATGTCTGCATCTGGTCCCGAAACAATCATTTGATCAACTTGCAACCCATTAGGCGCTAAGATATAAGTTTTAAGTCCATCCTGATAGAACAACAACGCGATATTGGCGGAGCGGTTTGGATCATATTCAATGCTCGCTACACGAGCTGGGATGCCATCCTTATTCCGCTTGAAATCAATAACACGAAACATCCGTTTATGTCCGCCGCCTTTGTGGCGTACGCTTAAACGTCCATCATTATTGCGACCAGCCTTTTTAGTCAAAGGCTTGAGCAAAGAACGTTCAGGTTCTGTTCGAGTGATTTCTTCGTAAGTTGACGACGTCATATTACGTCGACTTGGCGAGGTGGGTTTATACGTTTTTAATGCCATCGGTTTTCATTATCCTCCTTTGCTTCAAGCTGCTTACAGGCCCGCGAAGTTTTCAATCTTATCTCCAGCTTTAAGCGTAGCAATCGCTTTTTTGCGGTTCGATGTTTTTCCAACATACTTGCCAACCCGCTTCTCTTTGCCTTTGACACTCATGGTATGGAGTTCGACAACCGAGACTTTAAACATCTTTTCTACCGCTGCTTTGATTTCGATTTTATTGGCTGCAGGATTGACCCAGAAGGAGTATTTATTCTCCTCGACTAGCCCTACAGACTTCTCTGAGATGACCGGACTTTTGAGGACATCACGTGCATCGCGCATTACGCTAACACCTCCTCTGTCTTAGTTACTGCTGCTTTGGTCATGACCAGAACATCATAGTTGAGTAGATCAACAACATTCATTCCCGCAACATCCGTTGTTTTAACACCCTCGATATTTCGAGCGCACCGTTGTACCGCCTCATCCACATCATCCATCACAATCATGGCCTTCTTGTCTATATGAAGCGCTTTGAGTACTTTCACGAATTCACGGGTTTTTGCTTCACCCATGCTCAGTACATCCAAGACAATCAACTGTTGCTCCATAACCTTCGAAGAAAGTGCCGAGTGCAAAGCCAATCGGCGAACTTTTTTAGGTAATTTGAAACCGTACTTGCGTGGTTTGGGTGCGAAGACAACGCCACCGCCTCTCCACAATGGGGAGCGTGTGCTACCAGAACGCGCACGTCCTGTTCCTTTTTGACGCCATGGTTTGCGCCCACCTCCGCGTACTTCTCCGCGTAACAAGGCAGATTGAGTGCCTCGCCTTGCTCCAGCGAGTTGTGACACTACTGCTGAGTGAAGTACATGGATATTCGGGGTAATTCCAAACACGCTTTCGCTGAGTTCGATCTCACCGACAGCTGCACCTTGCATATCTAATACTTGAACTTTCGGCATTGCTTATTCCTCCTTTCTCAGTGTTACTTCGCCTTGACAGAAGGCTTCAGAATGAGCAACGATTTATTCGCGCCGGGGACACATCCCCTGATTAAGATCAGGTTTTTCTCAGTATCCACTCGCACGACTTCCAGGTTTTGTATTGTAACACGTTCGCCACCCATACGTCCGGGTAGCTCACGACCTTTAAATACTCGAGCCGGGCCCTTCGCGCCAAGGGAACCTGTACGACGATGATATTTCGACCCATGAGCCATTGGTCCACGACTAGCATTATGACGCTTAATCATTCCTGCGAATCCTTTTCCCTTCGACTTGCCGACAACATCAATTTTGTCACCCACCGTGAATAAATCCACTTTGACTTCTTGGCCGATTTCATAACTCTCAACATCACTCACCTTAAACTCTCGAACATACCTCATTGGCTTCAGTGAAGCCTTTTGGAAGTGTCCTTTGCGCGGCTTATTGCTTAAGCTTTCGCGAAGAACTGAGAATCCAAGCTGAATTGCGTTGTAGCCATCGGTCGCTACAGTTTTCTTCTGGACCACTGGGCAAGGACCCGCTTCGACCACTGTGACCGGAACTACCTTACCTTCCGCTGTGAAAATCTGGGTCATACCGATTTTTTTACCTAAAATTCCTTTTGACACGAATGCCACCTCCTAAACGCTTTGAAGTGCGCCAGATCATTCCGGAGCACGAGAGCGTCGTTTTATTTATTTTGTCGCAATTCACTCGGCAACTACTCCACGCTGCCGGGTGTTTCTCGCAGCAAACATAACGACAGTATATCACAGTATATAATGATTGGCTACTTAAAAATCAAAGAAAAACTGTACGGGCAATTCTACCATTAATTAGTGTACGGGCAATTCATGAATTGCCCCTACATTATAGCTTGATTTCGATGTCCACACCAGCTGGTAAATCTAAACGCATTAGAGCATCCACGGTTTTGGGTGTAGGCTCTAAAATATCAATCAGACGTTTATGAGTTCGCATCTCAAACTGCTCACGAGAATCCTTATTGACATGTGGAGAGCGTAAAATAGTATAGATGCTTTTCTCTGTCGGTAGGGGAATTGGTCCACTGACCTGTGCTCCGGTCCGCTTAGCAGTTTCTACGATTCGTTCAGCGGATTGGTCAAGAGTTTTGTGGTCAAAGGCTTTCAGGCGAATCCTAATTTTTTGACTCATAAGTTAATACCTACCTCCTCATATTTCCCGTCTCACGGGTTCGAGCGTAAAAATTCCCTGCTACAAGCGGAGTCACCTGCTCAGCAACCTTCTACGCCATTGATAGAAATCATAAGTCAGAGCCTAGAGGCCGGTTGAGTACTATACTCAATGGTCCAGCGCAGCTTTAGCTGACTCGTGATAGTAGAGAGGAAGAATTCTCTGCCTCTCTACTTTGATCTTCAAGTTCTGATTAGGTATTGATTTTAGCAACAATACCTGAACCAACGGTGCGGCCACCCTCGCGGATAGCAAAACGCAGTCCTTCTTCCATAGCGATTGGGGTGATAAGTTCAACATCAATCGTCACGCGGTCTCCCGGCATAACCATTTCAGTACCCTCTGGAAGCGTGATAACCCCTGTAACGTCCGTAGTACGGAAGTAGAATTGGGGACGATAGTTGTGGAAAAATGGAGTATGTCGTCCGCCCTCTTCTTTATTCAAGATATAAACCTCACCCGAAAACTTTGTATGAGGTTTAATGGAACCGAACTTAGCCAAAACTTGTCCACGCTCGATGTCTTTACGCTCAACGCCACGGAGAAGCGCACCGATGTTATCGCCTGCTTGTGCCGAGTCAAGAAGTTTACGGAACATTTCTACTCCGGTGACAATGGTCTTGCGAGATGTATCTGTCAAACCAACAATTTCAACTTCGTCTCCGACTTTAACCCTTCCGCGATCAACACGACCTGTCGCCACGGTGCCTCGACCAGTAATCGTGAAGACATCCTCAATAGGCATCAAGAAAGGTTTGTCTGTGTCGCGCTCAGGAGTTGGAATGAAGGAATCGACAGCATCCATCAGTTTCCAAATATCTCCACACCATTCACATTCGCGTGTCCCGCAACCGCATTGCAGTGCTTTGAGGCCTGAACCAGGAATGATGGGGGTATTGTCGCCATCAAACTCGTACATTGTGAGAAGTTCACGAATTTCCATTTCGACGAGTTCAATGAGTTCCTCATCGTCTACCATGTCTCGTTTGTTCAGCCAAACAACAATCGTCGGAACACCTACTTGGCGAGCCAAGAGGATGTGTTCGCGAGTTTGTGGCATTGGACCGTCAGCAGCAGACACGCAGAGGATTGCTCCGTCCATTTGAGCTGCACCAGTGATCATGTTTTTAACATAGTCCGCGTGGCCTGGGCAGTCCACGTGTGCATAGTGACGCGCTGAAGTTTCATACTCAACGTGGGCAGTGGAGATCGTGATTCCACGCTCGCGCTCTTCTGGAGCTTTGTCAATTTGATCAAAGGCCGTGGCTACTGCGCCACCGGTTTTAGAGAGACAAACGGTGATTGCCGCTGTTGTGGTGGTTTTACCATGATCGACGTGACCAATGGTTCCAACGTTAACATGTGGTTTAGTACGTTCAAATTTAGCTTTTCCCATTTTTATCACTCCCTTAAAATAATAATATCTCTATAATTCAGCAAGGTATCGAACTTCGCTTGTCGAACCTCGAACCTCGCTTAGGCGCCTTGGCGTTTGGCGATGATGCCTTCGGCAATGCCTTTAGGCACTTCTTCGTAGTGGTCGAACTGCATCACATAGGTCCCTCGTCCTTGTGTGGCGGAACGTAGATCTGTTGAATAGCCGAACATTTCGGAAAGAGGTACAAATCCTCGAACGATTTGTGCATTTCCACGTGCTTCCATTCCTTCAATCCGTCCTCGACGTGAACTTAAATCTCCAATCACGTCTCCCATGTAAGCCTCAGGAACAGTCACTTCAACTTTAAAGACAGGCTCAATGATCGCAGGATCTGCTTTGAGTGCACCCGCTTTAAAGGCCATTGATCCAGCAATTTTAAAGGCCATCTCCGAAGAGTCGACGTCGTGGTAAGAACCGTCGTAGACGGTAGCACGCAAGTCGAGAACAGGATATCCGGCCAAGATACCATTTTGTAAGGCTTCTTGGATACCTGCACCGATTGGGTTAATATATTCTCTAGGAATAACTCCCCCAACCACTTTGTTGACGAACTCAAAACCGCTTCCTGGTTCGAGTGGCATAAGTTCAATCCAGCAGTGCCCGTATTGTCCACGACCACCAGACTGACGAACGAATTTCCCCTCGGATTTGACAGTCTTGCGAATGGTTTCCTTGTACGCAACTTGCGGACGTCCTACATCACATTGAACTTTGAATTCGCGCTGTAAGCGGTCAACAATGATCTCAAGATGAAGCTCGCCCATTCCTTCGATAATCGTCTGTCCAGTTTCTGTATCGGTATGCATTCTAAAGGTCGGATCTTCTTCCGCCAGACGAGAGAGTGCACCACCCATTTTTTCCTGGTCGACTTTCGTCTTAGGCTCAATCGCTACTGAGATGACAGGCTCAGGGAACACCATTTTCTCGAGGATAATCGGTGTCTTCTCATCGCAGAGAGTGTCACCCGTTGTAGTGTCTTTCAGACCAATTGCGGCTGCAATATCTCCAGAACGCACCTCAGAAATATCTTCACGGTGATTAGCATGCATTTGAAGAATACGTCCAATACGTTCTCTCTTGCCTTTAGTTGAGTTGTAAACATAAGAGCCTGAACTCAACACACCAGAATACGTCCTGAAAAATGCCAATTTACCCACGAATGGGTCAGACATAATCTTGAAAGCCAAGGCGGCGAAGGGTTCGCTGTCCGAAGCTGTTCTATGATCTTCTGCCCCAGTTTCAGGATGTACACCCATGATAGGTGGTACATCGAGTGGCGAAGGCATGTAATCGACAACGGCATCAAGGAGTGGTTGCACTCCTTTATTCTTGAAAGCAGATCCACACAGAACCGGGATGAACTTGTTCCCGATAACGCCACGGCGTATGCCGTCACGAATTTCTTGCTCTGTAATTTCTACCCCTTCGAGATACTTCATCATGAGTTCTTCACTCGTCTCAGCGACTGCTTCAACCAGTTTATCATGATACTCATTGGCTAATTCGACTAAGTCTTCTGTGATCGCATCGTGAGTTTCGGTCGTGCCTAAGTCATCCGTATAGATGGTTGATGTCATGGACACCAAATCCACGATCCCTTTGAATTGATCTTCACTCCCGATTGGCAACTGAATAGGAACAGGATTTGCTCCCAATCGTTCTTTGATCATCGACACACCACGGAAAAAATCGGCTCCTAAGCGGTCCATTTTGTTAATATACGCAATCCGAGGGACTTTGTATTTATCCGCTTGTCGCCAAACGGTTTCGGATTGAGGTTCTACCCCACCAACTGAACAAAACACAGCGACTGCGCCGTCAAGCACACGTAGAGATCGTTCGACTTCTACGGTGAAGTCCACGTGCCCTGGTGTGTCAATAATGTTAACACGATTATTTCTCCATTCACAAGTCGTAGCCGCAGAAGTAATAGTGATGCCGCGTTCTTGCTCCTGGATCATCCAGTCCATGGTTGCAGCGCCATCATGTACTTCACCAATTTTATGCACTCGGCCTGTGTAGAAAAGAATTCGTTCAGTTACCGTTGTTTTTCCCGCATCAATGTGCGCCATAATTCCGATATTGCGAGTATTGTCTAGTGAAAATGCTCTTGCCACTGTGATTCCCCCTTTCTGTCAAAATCAGTATGCATCAAACTACCATTTGTAATGCGCAAAAGCCTTATTAGCCTCTGCCATTTTATGCATATCCTCTTTTTTCTTGACAGAACCGCCTGTATTATTCGATGCATCGAGTAACTCTCCAGCAATCTTTTCCTGCATGGTTTTTTCGCCGCGCTTGCGCGCCATCGTGACCAACCAACGCAGTCCGAGTGTAGTACGTCGATCTGCACGCACTTCGATAGGCACTTGATAATTCGCTCCGCCGACACGGCGAGCCTTTACTTCCAATACCGGCATCACGTTTTTCAACGCGGTACCAAAGACTTCGATTGGGTCTTTACCAGACTTTTCCTGAATCATATTAAAGGCACTATAGCAAATAGCCTCTGCCGTTCCCTTTTTACCATCTAACATAATTTGGTTAATAAACTTAGTTAGAGTTTGATTCTTATAAATCGGATCAGGCAGTACATCGCGTTTTCCGATATATCCTTTACGTGGCATTAGTTTACCTCCTTTGTAACGTAATTTTAAACGTATTTAGCGTAGATTAAGCTTTTTTCGGACGTTTTGCTCCGTATTTTGAGCGACCTTGCGCGCGTTTTTGAACAGCAGTTGTGTCTAATGCGCCACGAATTACGTGATAACGTACGCCCGGGATGTCCTTAACACGACCACCACGAATGAGCACCACGGAGTGTTCTTGTAAGTTATGTCCAACGCCTGGGATGTAAGTGGTTACCTCAAATCCATTAGTTAAACGAACACGAGCAACTTTTCGAAGTGCTGAGTTAGGTTTTTTAGGAGTTGTCGTATAAACTCTGATACAAACTCCACGTTTTTGAGGAGACCCTCCTGATGGATATTGCTTTCGCTTAAGAGAGTTATAGCCCCACTGTAAAGCTGGAGCTGTTGATTTTTGCGCGATTGAGGCACGTCCATTACGGATAAGTTGATTAATTGTCGGCATGTCTCTACCTCCTTTCTGATCAGATCAGTATACAAGGAATTGCTTGCAACAGCATTTAGCAAGCAATTCCAAACCCTACACTACGATACTTACGCCTTGCTCGTCACTAGTCTACTAAAATGGCAGCGGCCGCTGTGCCTACTTCGATCCCGCATGCTTTCCCGAGTTCCTTCATAGTTGGAACCTCAATTCGCTCTACATTATGGTTTGAGCACCATTCTATAATCGAACGGAGAACATGTGGTTCAGCATCGTTCGCTGTAAACAACCGTCTGACGAGTCCTTTTTCCAGGGCACGTTGGGTTTGTTTTAAGCCAACTGTTTTATGTTTGGCGTTTTTGAAGGTTTCATCAAGCATCAAAATGCTTTCCCCCTTAATCACACTATAGTATTTTAGCATTAGAGATCTTGCATGTCAATAATTTTATCCAATCATGAGACTCCCACTTCAGCAAGTGGGAGTTATATCTAAGAGTCTACTTCGGGTAACTCAATGTACAGCTTTAGTTGAACGAGTTCACTATTTTACTTCTAAAGTTTTTATCGTTCGATACCTTGACATGCCCGTTCCAGCTGGAATTAGTTTTCCGATGATCACATTCTCTTTTAAGCCGAGTAAGGGATCAACTTTTCCTTTGATAGCTGCTTCCGTGAGAACTCGAGTTGTTTCTTGGAAAGAAGCAGCAGAGAGGAAGGAATCCGTCGCGAGGGAGGCCTTTGTAATCCCTAATAAGACTGGGTGAGCAACTGCAGGTTCTCCACCGCCTGCAATCGTTTTCGTATTCTCGTCCTGAAAGTCAAAGATATCAATTAAACCACCAGGGAGCAGACTTGTATCTCCGGCATCATCAATTTTAACCTTACGTAACATCTGCCGAACCATGACTTCGATGTGCTTGTCATTAATATCGACCCCTTGAAGCCGATAGACGCGTTGAACCTCACCTAATAGATAGACTTGAACCCCGCGTTGTCCTTTGACTTTTAGCATATCATGGGGGTTAATGCTTCCTTCTGTCAACTCATCACCTGCTTCGACCATTTGACCCTCTTTAACACAGAGTCTTGATCCATAGGGGATGGTGTAGATTAAATGTTCCTCAGTTTCCGTGAGGAGGTCGACTTCTCGTCGCCCTTTCACTTCACTAATGGATACCTTACCGACTGCTTCCGAGATGATCGCTTGCCCTTTTGGTTTACGTGCTTCAAACAGCTCTTCTACCCGTGGTAGACCTTGAGTAATATCGTCCCCCGCAACTCCACCGGTATGGAACGTCCGCATTGTCAGCTGAGTTCCAGGTTCTCCAATGGATTGGGCTGCAATAATTCCAACCGCCTCGCCCATTTCCACCGGACGTCCGGTTGCCAGATTGCGACCGTAGCACTTCTTGCAGACACCATAACGTGATTTACAGGTGAGCACCGAGCGGATAATGGCGGATTCAAAGGCTTTAACCATGTCCTCCGCTTGTTCCTCTGTGATCTCAAACTCAGGTGAGGCAAGTACTTCTCCAGTCTCCGGATGAAGTACGTCTTCTAAGACAAAGCGTCCAACCAGTCGATCGATTAGAGGTTCAATAATTTCAGGGCCGTCTTTGATATCTTCGACCATGATGCCTACTAAGGTACCGCAGTCTTCTTCACGCACAATCACATCTTGAGATACGTCCACTAATCGACGAGTGAGATATCCTGAATCTGCTGTACGCAGGGCAGTATCTGCCAGACCTTTCCGTGCACCGTGCGAGGAGATGAAGTACTCTAAAACAGTTAGACCTTCGCGGAAGTTTGCCTTAATCGGCAACTCAATGGTTCGTCCCGACGGATCAGCCATGAGTCCCCGCATTCCTGCAAGTTGTCTTAACTGTTGGATATTACCCCGGGCTCCAGATGTTGCCATCATGTACACCGGATTAAACACATCAAGTGTATCCATTAATGCCTGGGTCACTGTTTTTGTGGCCTTCGCCCAAGTATCGATAACTAGGTTATAACGCTCTTCATCTGTAATCAAACCGCGGCGATATTGTTGCTCTGTTTTGGCAACCGCTGCGTCTGCTTTGGCGAGGATCTCCGCTTTTTCCTGAGGAACCGTGATGTCCGTCAAGCCGACGGTCATTCCCGCCCGAGTTGAAAACTTAAACCCTTGATTCTTCAGCCCGTCTAATAAGGAGGCTGTCGCTTCATAACCACACCGACGATAGGTTTTGGCCACGATGTCGGCGAGACCTTTCTTGCCAATCACTTCATTGAAATATCCGATTTCGGGAGGAATGACGGAATTGAAAATTAAGCGACCCACGGTCGTCTCCAAAAGTACACCATTCCGACGAACTTTAATACTGGCTTGTAAGTGAACTGCCTTAGAATCATACGCTAGGACAGCTTCGTTATAGTCTTTAAATATCTTTCCTTCACCAAAAGCACCGGGACGCTCCATGGTTAAGTAGTAAGATCCCAAAACCATATCCTGAGTCGGTGTTTGCACTGGCCGACCGTCTTTAGGGTTCAATATATTGTGTGACGCTAACATCAGCAATCTCGCTTCAGACTGAGCTTCTGCTGACAAGGGAACGTGCACTGCCATTTGGTCTCCGTCAAAGTCCGCGTTATACGCTGTACAAACTAAGGGGTGGATCTGTAAAGCGCGGCCCTCTACTAGGATCGGTTCAAAGGCCTGAATTCCCAATCGGTGAAGAGTTGGAGCCCGGTTGAGCAAAACGGGGTGATCTGAGATTACTTCTTCAAGGACATCCCACACTTCTGGCCGTACTCTCTCAACCATACGTTTGGCACTCTTAATATTATGGGCATGGCCCTCATTAACTAGTTTCTTCATCACAAACGGTTTAAATAGTTCTAAGGCCATTTCTTTAGGAAGACCACACTGATGAAGTTTCAGGTTTGGCCCAACCACAATAACGGAGCGTCCCGAATAATCTACGCGTTTTCCCAACAGGTTTTGCCTGAACCGCCCTTGTTTTCCCTTGAGCATATCGCTTAGAGATTTCAGAGGTCGGTTACCCGGACCTGTTACTGGACGTCCGCGACGACCATTATCAATCAAGGCATCCACTGCTTCTTGGAGCATCCTTTTTTCATTGCGCACAATGATGTCCGGTGCACCAAGATCTAACAGACGCTTTAAACGGTTATTCCGATTAATGACTCGGCGATAGAGATCATTAAGATCCGACGTAGCAAACCGGCCGCCATCCAATTGAACCATGGGACGCAATTCTGGCGGAATAACTGGAACGACATCCATGATCATCCATTCCGGCCTGTTCCCAGACGTTTTGAAAGCTTCGACCACTTCGAGACGACGAATCGCCCGAATTTTACGCTGTCCTGATACTTCTTTTAATTCTACTCGGAGTTCATCGTTAAGCTTGTCTAAATTCATTTCACCGAGCAATTGTTTAACGGCTTCTGCGCCCATGCTGGCTTTAAAACGATCTCCGTATTTATCCCGATATTCTCTATATTCCGTTTCTGTCAGGAGTTGTTTCTTCATCAACGATGTGTCTCCGGAATCAGTCACAATATAGGAGACAAAATAGAGGACTTTTTCCAAAGCACGAGGGGACATGTCTAAAAGTAAGCCCATGCGGCTCGGGATCCCTTTGAAATACCAAATATGGGATACTGGAGCAGCGAGTACAATGTGCCCCATCCGTTCACGACGAACTTTAGAACGGGTCACTTCAACTCCACAACGGTCACATACGATTCCTTTATAGCGAACACGTTTATATTTCCCGCAGTGGCATTCCCAGTCCCGAGTCGGACCAAAAATCTTCTCGCAAAATAAACCTTCACGTTCCGGTTTTAAGGTCCGATAGTTGATGGTTTCTGGCTTCTTTACTTCTCCAAATGACCATTCACGAATCATATCTGGAGAAGCTAAACCGATTCGCATGCGGTCGAAGTTATTGACGTCTAGCAATCCTTATCGCTCCTTTCGTCCGGGGGACTATTTGAGATCGCCGAGCTCCATATCTTCTTCCTCAAGGACTTCCGCATTTAATTCATCGAGCGGATCCTCCTCGTCTACAAGTTCCTCTTCATCCTCAAGGGCAACAATTCGCGTCGCTGGGGGTAGAAGTTCCTCATGTAGATCAATGCCGAGTTCCTTGGCGGTTTCTGTAATATCTTCATCGGTGTCATGGATCTCAATTTCTCGATCATCTGCTGCTAAGACTCTAACATCAAGTCCTAAACTCTGCATTTCCTTGATCAAAACCTTAAAGGATTCCGGAATGCCCGGTTCAGGGATATTCTCTCCTTTGACAATCGCTTCATAGGTCTTGACACGTCCGACGACATCATCGGATTTAACGGTTAAGATTTCTTGTAAAGTATACGCTGCTCCATAGGCTTCTAAGGCCCAAACTTCCATTTCCCCAAAGCGTTGGCCACCGAACTGTGCTTTACCACCCAACGGCTGCTGGGTCACAAGGGAGTATGGACCCGTTGAACGGGCATGGATCTTATCGTCAACTAAATGGTGAAGCTTAAGCACATACATATATCCAACGGTGATCTTGCTGTCAAACGGATCTCCTGTCCGGCCGTCATATAACAGGGTCTTTCCATCTGGCGGTAGTCCTGCCTTCTGCAAGGTCTCAAAAATATCGTCCTCCGTTGCACCATCGAAGACTGGCGTTGCAATTCGAATCCCAAGTGCCTTCGCGGCCCAGCCTAAGTGAGTTTCCAGAACTTGACCGATATTCATTCGAGAAGGAACACCGAGTGGATTAAGAACAATTTCAATGGGTGTACCATCCGGCATAAAGGGCATGTCTTCTTGACGCATAATGCGGGAAATAACCCCTTTGTTACCGTGACGACCCGCTACTTTGTCCCCTACAGAAATTTTCCGTTTTTGAGCAATATAAACTCGAACGAGTTGATTAACGCCGGGAGATAATTCATCTCCGTTTTCACGAGTAAAGACCTTTACATCAACAATTTTCCCGGCTTCTCCGTGAGGTACTCGTAGAGAGGTATCACGCACTTCACGCGCCTTTTCTCCAAAGATTGCCCGCAGCAAGCGTTCTTCTGCCGTGAGTTCAGTTTCCCCCTTAGGGGTCACTTTCCCGACCAAGATATCCCCAGGCCTAACTTCTGCTCCAATGCGAATAATTCCTCGTTCATCAAGATCCTTCAATACATCTTCTCCGACGTTCGGGATATCACGAGTAATTTCTTCTGGACCAAGCTTCGTATCACGAGCATCTGATTCATACTCTTCAATATGAATGGAAGTATAGTAATCCTCCCGAACAAGCTTTTCGCTGATCAGAATTGCATCCTCATAGTTATACCCTTCCCAGGTCATGAAGGCCACTAACACATTGTGACCTAAAGCGAGTTCTCCATGATCCGTCGACGGTCCATCCGCAATAATCTGGCCTGCTTCAACAATCTCCCCTTTTCTAACAATGGGGCGTTGGTTAATGCACGTACCTTGGTTAGAGCGTGAGTATTTGAGCAACTTGTGTTTCTCGGTTGTTCCATCATCGTGGGTGATAATAATTTGGTCTGCGGTTGACCGTTCCACAACTCCAGCTTGTTTGGTTATCGCACAAACTCCGGAGTCCTTGGCTGTCTTGTATTCCATTCCGGTCCCGACGTAAGGCGAATCAGTACGCAAGAGAGGTACTGCTTGCCGTTGCATGTTTGAGCCCATCAAGGCTCTGTTAGCATCATCATGCTCAAGGAATGGGATAAGCGCTGTAGCGATGGACACCATTTGTTTTGGTGAGACATCCATATAGTCGACGTGGTTTGGCGATACATGAACAAAGTCCGCACCATGACGACCGTCAATTTTTTCTCCAACGAAATTCATGTCTTTATCTAGCGGAGCATTGGCCTGTGCTACGACATATTGTTCCTCTTCGTCTGCAGTTAAGTAATGAATTTCATCCGTAACTCTACCATTTTCTTTATCCGCCATGCGGTAAGGAGCTTCAATAAAGCCATAGGGATTAATCCGTCCAAACGTCGCTAAAGAGCCGATCAAACCAATATTAGGGCCTTCTGGAGTCTCTACTGGACACATTCTTCCATAGTGGGAAAAGTGAACGTCACGGACCTCAAAGCCTGCACGCTCTCTGCTCAATCCACCGGGTCCTAAAGCACTCAAACGCCGCTTATGGGTTAACTCAGCCAATGGATTGGTTTGATCCATAAATTGAGATAACTGGCTGCTACCAAAAAACTCTTTGATGGCAGCGACAACAGGTCGAATATTAATGAGCACTTGTGGGGTAATCACTTCAACATCTTGAATGGTCATCCGTTCGCGAACCACTCGTTCCATTCGCGATAAACCAATGCGGAATTGATTTTGAAGAAGTTCTCCGACAGAACGCAAACGACGATTCCCTAAATGGTCAATGTCATCTTTATGTCCCTGCCCGTCCATCAAGGCCAGCATCCGTTTAACGCAAGCCACGATATCTCCACGGGTCAAATGCCGAATATCCATGGGAGGTACGTCGTCAGGAGCTTGAAAATCCAATAATTTCTTATTCAGTTTATACCGACCGACCTTAGCCAGGTCATAGCGTTTGGCATCAAAGAACAGTGCTTCAAGCAAAGATCGTGCACTGTCAACGGTTGGCGGTTCACCCGGTCTTAAACGTTTATAAATTTCAACCAAAGCTTCTTCGGTTGACTCTGAGTTGTCTCTTTCCAAGGTAGCCCGGATATACTCATTATCGTTAAACAGCTCTAAAATCTGGCCGTTGCTTGCATAGCCCAAAGCACGAATCAAAACAGTGCCCGGTAATTTTCGGGTTCGGTCAACCCTTACAAAAATATTATCGTTAATATCTGTCTCAAATTCTAACCAAGCTCCGCGGTTTGGAATAACCGTCGCTCCATAAAGCTTCTTACCACTGGCATCGATCTGTTCTGCGTAATAGACTCCTGGCGAGCGGACAAGTTGGCTGACGATGACACGTTCGGCTCCGTTAATAATAAACGTACCTTTGTCAGTCATCAACGGGAAATCCCCCATAAAGACTTCCTGCTCTTTGACTTCCCCTGTTTCCTTATTTATCAGGCGTACCTTTACGCGCAGAGGCGCAGCAAACGTGACATCGCGTTCTTTACACTCCTCCACCTGATATTTAGCCTCTCCTAAGCTATAATCAATAAATTCCAAGACCAGATTGCCGGTGAAATCTTGAATAGGGGAGATATCGCGAAACATATCGCGCAACCCTTCATCGAGAAACCAACGATAGGAGTTCTGCTGAATTTCAATCAGATTTGGCATGTCTAGGACTTCTCGGATTCTGGAATAACTCCAGCGTTCCCGTGTCCCAACCTTAACAGGATAGAACATAACGTTTCACCCCTCAGTGCGGTTTCCTCTCATCGAGGTTAAATATATTGACATACACAGGCAAAAGCAAGGCCTTTTAATAGAACCTCGCTTCACTGTTTATGGTATTCCGCCATCATTTCGTCAAAATCAAGCTAATATCTCCTTAATATCCCTATGCTTTGAACTAATTACCATAGCATGGACAGATTAAGTAATAATTCCAAATATATGCATAGTAACATTTATAAAGTATAACAAAATCAAAGATCGCTGTCAAGTAACTTTTCACAATTGTAAGGGCAATTCATGAATTGCCCTTACTACTAGTACAAGAAAGAAGGTACCCCCCTCAAGAGAGTACCTTCTTGGATCTCTAAAGCTTATTTCACTTCGACGGTTGCACCGGCTTCAGTTAATTTTGCTCTCAAAGCTTCTGCTTCGTCTTTGGAGATTTTCTCTTTTACTGCTTTTGGTGCGTTGTCAACAAGATCTTTAGCTTCTTTCAAGCCTAAGCCGGTTGCTTCACGGACAACTTTGATAACACTGATTTTGGATGCGCCACAATTCATGAGCATTACATCAAACTCAGTTTTTTCTTCTACTTCTTCAACAACAGCTGCAGCTGCTCCACCACCGGCAACTGCTACAGGAGCAGCTGCACTTACACCGAATTCTACTTCAAAAGCCTTCACGAGTTCAGATAGCTCAAGGACGGTTAAACCTTTGACGAGTTCGAGAATTTCATTTACTTTAGACATTATTAATTTCCCCCTTAAAATATTAGTAGTAATTAAGACGTTGCTCGTAGGGACAATTCATGAATTGCCCGTACATGTTAGAATTACACCATACGCTACCCACTTATAAAGCGGTATTCCCTGTTCGCTGTTCAGCTTTAGCTGAAAGAGTTCACTGAGCAGCTTTAAGTTTACGCACTTCTTCCAAAGCATAGCCCATTTTGCGAATCGGTCCTTGGAGAACGTTGGCCATACCTGTAAGAGGTGCCTGCATACCACGCAGAACCATAGCCAGTAACACTTCACGGGAAGGCAGATCAGCAAGAGCTTTGACGCCCTCTGGTCCAATTACTTTTCCGTCAAGAACCCCAGCTTTGATTTGAAATTTTTTGAGCTTATGAACTTTGACAAACTCCATCAAAACTTTGGCTGGAGCAACAGGGTCTGCGCAAAAGGCAAGTGCTGTTGGTCCTTTAAGATAGGAATCTAGGCCTTCTACTCCGAGTTCAGCGGCAGCTCGACGTACAAGCGTGTTTTTCATGACCTTGTACTCCACGCCTGCAAGACGTAGCTGAGAACGTAATTGCGTTACTTGAGCGACAGTCAAACCACGATAGTCAGCTAAGACAATCCCAGAGGCATTTTGAAACTTTTCCTTGATATCCGAGACGACTAGACTTTTTTCTTCAATATTAGGCATTTATGTGTACCTCCTTCCTTCAGATAAACTTAGCAAAAAACCTCCGCGTTTGCAGAGGTTAAGAATGCCAAATAAATATCTATCGGCGCATCTTCCAACCTCGGCAGGACATTAAGCCTAACGGCACCTGCTTTCTACAGCGGACTTATAGTATGGGCAATTCATGAATTGCCCGTACGTATTAATTTGATGAATTGCCCGTCCGAGCTAGTGTATCTCCTCTACTGACCATTGTCAAGAAGTACGGGCAATTCATGAATTGCCCCTACGTGTTAGAGAGCTTTTGCAGGATTAATACGTACGCCAGGTCCCATTGTCGAGGACACTGTAACACTACGCATGTATTGGCCCTTAGCAGCAGCAGGCTTAGCTTTTACCAACGTCTCTGCTAACACACGATAGTTTTCAAGCAATGCTTCAGCTGTGAATGAGGCTTTACCGATTGGAGCGTGAATAATACCCGCTTTTTCCGCACGATATTCTATCTTACCAGCTTTGATCTCTTTGATCGCACGAGTTACGTCAAGAGTAACCGTCCCTGTTTTCGGGTTAGGCATAAGACCTTTAGGTCCGAGAACACGACCTAGTTTACCAACCATACCCATCATATCAGGTGTTGCAACAACTACTTCAAAACCAAACCAGCCTTGCTCGATCTTAGCAATCATGTCTTCAGCGCCAACAAAGTCTGCACCAGCTAATTCTGCTTCCTTAGCCTTCTCCCCTTTAGCAAATACTAACACGGATCGGGTTTTCCCTGTACCATTCGGGAGCACTATTGCGCCACGAATTTGTTGATCTGCATGACGGGTGTCAATGCCCAGTTTGAAAGCAACTTCCACTGTTTCATCGAACTTTGCTGTGGAGTTTGTTTTAACGATTGCTAGTGCTTCTAGTGGTTCGTAGAGAGCAATACGATCAAACGACTTTACAGCCTCTTGATACTTTTTACTTACTTTTGCCATTCTTTTAACCTCCATGTGGTAATGCGGGCTTTTGCCCTCCCACAATTTTCTTTATACTATGTCAGAAAGTATAACTGACGGTTATATACTTTCTGGAGCATAAGTGCAACTAAGGCGACCGCCTGCGCCTGAAGGCTTGGCGCTAGCCAAGTTTTCTTTATCCTTCAACGATATCGATTCCCATACTCCGCGCAGTACCTTCAACCATGCGCATTGCCGCTTCGATACTTGCAGCATTCAAATCCTTCATCTTAATATCCGCAATTTCGCGAACTTTAGATTTCGGGACAGACGCAACCTTTTTACGATTTGGCTCGGAAGAACCTGATTTGATATTAGCTGCTTTTTTCAGCAATATAGCCGCCGGTGGAGTTTTGGTAATAAAGGTAAACGAGCGATCTTCGTACACGGTAATTTCAACAGGGATGATAAGTCCCACTTGATCCTTGGTGCGCTCATTGTATTCTTTGCAGAAGGCCATAATGTTAACACCATGCTGACCTAAAGCTGGACCTACGGGAGGTGCCGGTGTGGCCTTTCCTGCATTAATCGCTAATTTAACCAATCCAATAACTTTTTTCGCCATTATCATTACACCTCCTTATTAGGATAACCTCTACCCTTAGTCGAGTCTTTGAACCTGGGTAAACTCCAATTCAACAGGAGTCTCCCTGCCAAACATAGACACTTCGACACGCAACTTGCCTTTGTCTGCAAGAATTTCGCGAACCACTCCAATAAAGTCCTTAAACGGACCTGCAATGACTTGGACACTCTGATTGATCTCAAAATCAATTCGAGTGTGAACCTCATCCATACCCATTTGCTGGAGAATCTTGAAAACCTCTTTGTCCAATAACGGGATCGGCTTCGTTCCTGAGCCGACGAACCCAGTTACACCCGGCGTATTACGCACAACATACCATGAATCGTCTGTCATTTCCATTTCAACGAGAACATAGCCTGGATAGACCTTGCGTTTAGTGACTTTCTGTTTCCCATTTTTGAACTCGATCTCGTCTTCCATGGGAACAAGTACGCGAAAGATCTTTTCTTCCATGTTCATGGACTCGACTCGTTTTTCGAGATTCATCTTTACTTTGTTCTCATAGCCGGAATAAGTATGAATAACATACCAGTCTTTTGCCATTTCTCTGGGACCTCCTCAGACACTGCCTTAGAATCTCATAGGTTAGGGCAGTAGCTTGGTCAAGGCCACACTTAAACCACTATCCACAATCCACATCATAATGGATACAATCGTCACCGCAAAAAATACAACGCCTGTATAGGTGACCAATTGTTTACGGCTTGGCCAATGAACTTTCTTTAACTCGCTCAAAACCCCGCCGAAATACTCCGCCGCCTTTTCTGTCTGTTTCTGAGTTTCGACCGGCTTCTTTAACGTGCCCATCACTTCACATCCTTACATGACAATCAAAATGTCATTGACACTGTGACAACGCCTCCTGGCGTATTGCCTAAACCATAGCAAAAAAAAAATTACTTTGTTTCTTTATGGAGAGTATGGCTTTTGCAAAATTTGCAAAACTTTTGAGACTCCAAGCGATCAGGGTTATTTTTCTTATTTTTGATAGTAGCGTAGTTACGGTGCTTGCAATCCGTACACGCCAATATAATGCCAACACGCATTCACGAACACCTCCCGGACAACGGTAGGACGCTGTATTTTAATCCATTACTCAAAATACTTTATCATAAGTTAATTTCTGTGTCAAGAAAAACGTCCTATGCTAAAGTATAAAAAAGACAGCTCTGCTGTCTGATCACGCTTGGTTGCGGGGGCCGGATTTGAACCGACGACCTTCGGGTTATGAGCCCGACGAGCTACCACTGCTCCACCCCGCGATGTTAGAATAATTCACTTCAAGAAGATTTAATGGAGCCAACGATGGGACTCGAACCCGCAACCTACTGATTACAAATCAGTTGCTCTACCAATTGAGCTACGTCGGCATTTAATCCGCGCCTTAATCGTCTATTAACGTAAGACACTTACGTAGTTTACCACTTCTATCTGCCTAATGCAAGCATTTTAATTCTGTGAGGACATATGTAAAGTTATCCATCACGACGCTCTAAATAGCGTTCAAGCTTTCGTTTAACCCTCTGCAACGCGTTATCAATCGATTTTACATGTCTCCTCAAATCAACAGCAATTTCTTGGTAGGATTTCCCTTCTAGGTAAGACATCAGTACTTTCCATTCCAGAGAGCTAAGGATTTCACCCATTTTTTCCTCGATGTCGTCGAATTCTTCCCGACTGATTATTAGCTCTTCAGGGTCTGTGATTCGGGTTCCCGAGATGACATCAAGTAGAGTCCGATCAGAATCTTCGTCGTAGATAGGCTTATTTAAGGAAACATAGGAGTTAAGTGGAATGTGTTTCTGCCGAGTCGCCGTCTTAATCGCCGTGATAATCTGGCGAGTAATGCATAATTCGGCAAACGCTCGAAAGGAAGAAAGTTTGTCACCACGAAAATCCCGAATTGCCTTATAAAGTCCGATCATACCCTCTTGGATAATATCTTCACGATCTGCTCCAATCAGAAAATATGAACGTGCCTTGGCCCTGACGAAATTCTTATATTTGTTAATAAGGTACTCGAGGGCTGTAGTGTCGCCTTCCTTGGCAAGCTCAACCACTTGTTCATCCACTATCACATCGATGCTTTCGCACTCCAGTAGTTCTGGTTGGGCTTGAAGAGTCAAAGTTGATCCCCCCTAATGTCGTCATGAATAAGACGCAAATCTCGCTCGCCCTTGTCCACGAGAACATTCTTATTATACTCGACCCTAAAGAAAAGCGTCAAGGCGAAGTTTTGGTTGTTGTGTCGGTTCTTTGCCGGAGAACTTCATAAAGCATGACAGACCCTGCAACACTAGCGTTTAGCGAACTGACATTACCCTTCATCGGTAGACTGACAAGTTCATCACAATTTTCCCGAAGTAAGCGGCTTATGCCTTTTCCTTCGCTACCAATGACTATAACTCTCGAACCGGTGAGGTCTGCTTTAAAAGCGTCTTTTCCTCCTGCCTCAGCCCCAGACACCCAACATCCCTTCTTCTTCAGATCCTGTAAAGTTTGGACAAGATTGCTCACTCGCGCTACGAGCACATACTCAACTGCCCCAGCAGAGGTTTTGGCTACAGTTCCTGTCAAGGTAACACTTCGCCGTTTCGGAATAATGACCCCATGAGCTCCGACAGCGTCCACTGTTCGCAGCAATGCTCCCAGATTATGAGGATCTTCGATTTCATCCAACATCAAAATAAAGGGGGCTTCTTGCCTCTCTTCGGCTAAAGTAAGAATATCCTCTATGCTAGCATACTCCCGCGCCGCAACATATGCAAGCATTCCTTGGTGGCGCTCTCGGTTCGTTAAACGGTCAAGGGTCTGACTGTCCACGAATTGATAAGGTATGCCCCGTTCATGCAATAACGAAATGATTTCTTGATTCCGTCCGCTGGGCCCTTCCGACACAAAGAGCACTTTGTTTACGGGTTTTCCGCTTTTTAAAAGTTCTAAGACAGGATTCTTGCCGTAAACCATTTCATCGTTCAAGTCGTTCACTTCTTTCCATCTAGGGTTGTAGGCACATTCCATAAAATAACCAGTCAGTATACAAGTCTATTTTGCGCCATACTGTGTCGGCATGTTCACCTAATAGCCCCGCTATGAGGTGAACATGCCTCCTTGTCTGACATAAAATATCCATTGTATCTTTGACTTGTTATTTTCTTTCATATGCCTTTAAATCTTCCGCAACTATACTTACCTTGTCGACAGATTCCCTGAGTTAGGCAGGTCGGACCAGCTTCGCTAAAAAGATTGGGAGCGACAACCCGAACCAATTCTAACATCTTTTCCGCTAAAGATCGAATCTCCCATTGTGCTCTTATACATGTACGATGCTCAAAGAAATTAAGCAAGGATCTAGCATTGAACGTCGCCAGCAAGGAAGTAGTACAAGCATTCGGTAAGACATAACGGGCATCCTCTGCAGGCACACTACTCAAGAGCTCCTGATAGTCTTCCTGCAGGCGGGCCATTACCGTCTCAAAGCGTTCTAAGGCTTCAGGGCTCCGCTTGACGCTCGGTGGAATGACAAACTCAAACCCTTTTTCTTCGACATAACGTTGGGAACGCTGAGAATAACTCGCGATCCGGTGCCGAACGAGCTGGTGAGATAGGGCCCTTGAGACACCATCTATCGAAAACTGAAAACTTACATGCTCAAAAGGAGAAAGGTGACCCATCTCTCTTAGTTTGCGAACAAAGCTGGCCACCAGCTCACCATCTAATCGTACCAATAAATCAGGGACAGGATCCGAAGAGTAGCATAAGCGGGCAGCGGCAGCAACTACTTTTTCAGGATCAGGGGTATGCTGAATTAGTTCCACTCGCATAGGTTTATTTGTCTCTCCCTTCTATCTCTTAATCCGCCTTCGAGACACTCATTTCTAGGAGTGGGTATTCAAGGAAGCATCCACTTCGGGTACTGACTCCTCCTGAAGTATGGCGTCAACTTGATTGAACGCCCAAAGCATGCGATCATTTTGTTGATTTAGATGCCAATAGCCCACTAAGCTTTCAAAGGCCGTCGCGTGACGATAGGTAACTACATCGACGTTCTTAGGATGCCCTCCCTTGGCATTACGTCCACGCATCACTACCTGCTGTTCAATCTCGTTAAGTTCGGGTATTAGGGCATGTAAAACTTGGGCTTGGGTACTTGCACGAACATAGCTTACTGCTTGTTTGTGGAGTTCCTTAACCTTTTCATGTCCCAACTCCAACATATGTGTTCTAGCCCAAAGTTCATAGACCGCATCTCCCAAATAAGCGAGTGTTAAGGCATTCATTTCCTGCCAATTTCGCATACAGTCCCCTTTCAATTACTTCTTAATATGCCACCTAGCACCTTGCGGAGTATCTTCAATGATAACGCCTTGATCTTTTAGAGCATCGCGAATAAAATCTGCCATTTCCCAATCTTTTTTCTGACGTGATCGTGAACGGATCCGCAAAACTACCTCCATCACTTGGTTGAGCATCTCATCATTTTCGATACGAGGAACCTCCGGATGAAGGAGGTCAAAGCCGAGCACTTCTCCAAGTTCTATGAGGGTCTTTTGGGCTTCTTCCAATCCTTTTGAAGGGACAGGATTTTCCTGGACATACCCATTCATTATTTTGGCTAATTCAAAGAGTGCTGCATAAGCCAAGGCTGAATTGAAATCATCATCCATAGCCTTGCCAAATGCTTCGCGGGCTTCAGTGGCTGCCTTCAACAACTCTGCCCCAACTCGTTCATTTTTAGAAGACCCCTCGCGCTCCAAAGCTTGTTGAGCTAAACGGATACTGGTTTGTAACCGTTCTAACCCTTTTTGGGCCATGACCAAGTTCTGGTCATCAAAATCCAAGGGGCTGCGATAGTGCGTTCCCAGTAAGTAAAAGCGGATGACTTCTCCCGAAGATTTCTCAAGTAACTCACGAGTTGTGAAGAAATTGCCTAGAGATTTGGACATTTTTTCTTGGTTGATGGTCAGAAATGCGTTGTGCATCCAATAATGGGCGAAGGTCTCTCCTTTTAAGTATCCTTCCGTTTGGGCAATCTCATTTTCATGATGGGGAAAAACAAGGTCACCACCCCCGCCATGGATATCAAAGCCTGCGCCCAGATATTTTAAGGACATGGCCGTACACTCAATGTGCCAACCTGGACGCCCTTTGCCCCACGGGCTTTCCCAGGCTGGTTCCCCTGGCTTGGCGTTTTTCCATAGGGCAAAGTCCATCGGATGATGTTTGCGTTCGTCCACCTCGACCCTTGCCCCAGCCTTCATATCTTCCAACGTTCTGCCCGATAGCTTCCCATAGTTGGGGAAATGATCGACCGCAAAATAAACATCCCCATCCACTTCGTACGCCAACTCTGAGCTTATAAGCCCCTGAATAATCTCAATCATTTCAGGAATATGTTCTGTCGCCTTGGGATGTACGGTCGCCGGAAGGATGTTCAGTGCTTTGGCGTCTTTGAAATATTCCTCGATGTATTTTTGGCCTAAAGCCAACGGCTCCATCCCTTCTTCTTTTCCCCGATTAATTATTTTGTCATCCACATCCGTAAAATTCTGTACGTAATGCACATCATATCCTTTATACATGAAATAGCGCCTAATCATGTCAAATACGACAAACATCCGCGCATTTCCAACATGGATAAAGTTATAAGTCGTCGGACCGCAAACGTACATCGCGACCTTCCCGCTCTCCCGGGACTGGAACTGCTCCTTTTGTCGGGTCATTGTATTGAATAATTTCAAAGACATTGTATCGACTCTCCTCTTCATTTAAGCGTTGTTCTAAATATTCCACTCGATGCATTAAGCATTTTAACATCTCATTGACCGGATCAGGAAGTTCATCATGACTAAAGTCAGGATCTTTAATCGGAACCCCATGGTGTAATACAATTCTTCCTGGAATCCCAACCACAGTGGTGTCACTTGGGACTGGTTTATTAATGACCACAGACCCAGCGCCTATTTTTACATTGTCCCCAACTTTGAAGGAGCCTAAAATCTTTGCACCCGCTCCAATCACAACGTTATTGCCAATAGTTGGATGACGCTTACCTTTTTCCTTCCCTGTACCACCTAGGGTGGCACCCTGATAGATGGTAACATTATCTCCCACTTCTGTAGTTTCACCAATGACTACACCCGTACCATGGTCAATAAAAAAACCTTGCCCAATCTTAGCACCCGGATGGATTTCAATCCCTGTCAAGAATCGAGAGAACTGGGAGATCATACGCGGGATGAGCACCATTTTACGCAGATACAACCAATGTGCTACTCGATGAAAAAGCACAGCATGAAACCCTGGATAGCAAAATATGACCTCCCAAATACTTTTTGCTGCAGGATCTCGTTCAAAAATAACTCGAATATCGCGCCTTATTTGTCCGAAAATCATAAAACCCACCCAATTCCTCTCCTAGGATTATCCAATTATTCTATAAGTAAATACAAAAAGCAGAACCCTTCGTCCAGAGACGAAAGATTCCGCGGTTCCACTCTGTTTGAACGAACAAGTCGTTCCAACTTAAAACTTTAACGCAGTCAAAACGGATCAGAATACTTAATCGATTTCTTCCAATCGGCTCAGAGACGCACTTCTAAAAATTCCTTGCAAATGGCTTCCACTACCCCATCTTCGCTTGTGCAATTCCTTTTTGTACTCTTTCTCGTCATCGCATAAACATTATTAAGTTTGATCTACAAATCATTTATACCATGTGAGACTCCTTCTTCAACTTTGCTGAACGAGTTCACTAACTGAATTTAATTGTAAAACCAAGATACACCTTAATAATGTATCTATTATAGGGCAATATCCATTCTCTGTCAATCCGTCGTCCTTGACTTGGGGGTACCCTAAATAACGCCCAAATAACGCTTTTCTGTTACCTCGAGCCTCTTTAAGACTTTCTCTTGCCCCAATAAAGGAATAACATCATAAAGTTCTGGTCCATGCATCTGTCCAGTCAACGCCACCCTTATGGGCATGTATACGAATTTGCCTCCTAGTTTTAACTCTTTTGTCATTTGTTTTAAGAGGACTTTAACCGCCTCTCCTGAAAGCAGTTCTACTGCACGCACTTTTTCCCCAAAGAGTCTCAGAACACCAGGCACCTGTTCCCCTCTTAAAACTTCCAAAGCTTCCCCTTCGGCTTCCAATGGCACTGAGCCATGAAAATAATGAACAAAATCCTTAACTTCTGCCATATAGGATATTTTCTCAGAAATGGCTACTATAAAACCGATGAACCATTGCTGCTGTATATCGGACCGTTCTCCTTGTGGAAGAATACCCATTTCCCCCACATAAGGTAACGCGAGTTCAGCCAAACGTTCAGGGTTTGCTGCTTTTATGTAATGGGCGTTGATATAATTCAATTTTTGTAAATCAAAAACAGCTGGACTTTTTGAGACTCGATCCAATGAAAAAACGTCTGATAATTCCTCAAGAGTGTAAAACTCTTCCTCTCCGGACGGTGCCCAACCCAGCATAGCAATAAAATTAACGATCGCTTCCGGGAGATACCCTTTTTTCTGATAATCTAGGACCGCTGTATCTCCGTCCCTTTTACTCATCTTCCCACCTTCGGTATTTAGGATAAGTGAGACATGAGCAAATTTAGGGACTGGCAACCCCAGTGCTTGATAGATGAGAACTTGGCGCGGTGTATTGGACAGATGTTCTTCTCCACGAATAACATGCGTGATATTCATGGTCACGTCATCAACAACAACTGCGAAATTATACGTGGGAATCCCGTCCGACTTAACGAGAACATAATCTCCAATTCCGTCGCTATCAAAAACAACATCTCCGCGTACTTGATCGTCAATGTGAATTGCTTGTGCATCTGGCACACGGAAGCGAACAACAGGCTTGCGGCCTTCAGCTGCTAGCGCTGCCCTTTGCTCAGTCGTCAAGTGACGACACTTACCTAAATACCGCGGTGTATCCCCTTTGGCGATTAAGTCCTGCCGCTCTTGTTCTATCTCCTCTTCTGAACAGTAACAGTAGTAAGCGTGCCCACTACTTAAAAGCTTCACAGTATATTCCTTGTAGAGCGCTAAGCGATCCGTTTGACGGTAAGGGCCATTCTCTCCGCCTACCTCGATCCCTTCATCCCATTGGATATTTAGCCAACGAAGTGCTTCAAGGATATTATGTTCTGATTCTCGGCTCGAGCGCTCTAAATCAGTGTCCTCACTCCGGACAATAAAGGTTCCCTTATTCTTGCGAGCCCATAGATAATTAAACAAAGCGGATCTTGCTCCCCCAATGTGAAGAGGGCCTGTTGGGCTAGGTGCAAATCGAACGCGAATTTCCATCGAGTCATCCTCCAAATCTTTCTAAACTAACGATCGCCTGGGCAGCGATTCCTTCTTCTCGGCCAGCAAACCCCAATCGTTCAGTTGTTGTCGCTTTCACAGACACACACATTTCATCACAATTCATAACACGCGCAAGGTTAATCCGCATCTGCGGGATAAAAGGGGCAAGCTTAGGTCGCTCTGCCACAATGATACTATCCATATTTCCGATTCGATATCCTTGTGCTTGGATAAGTTTCATGACCTGCTCCAATAAAGCAAGACTCGAAATTCCTCGGTATCGAGGATCATGATCCGGAAAATGAGCCCCGATATCGCCTAAAGCTAGGGCTCCTAAAAGAGCATCCATGATCGCATGAATTAGAACATCCGCATCCGAGTGTCCAAGCAAACCCCGATCATAAGGAATTTCCATCCCTCCAAGAATCAGAGGTCTCCCTTCAACCAAGGCGTGTACGTCATAACCAATTCCAACTTTAATAATCAACACCCCTTTCGCGAGGCGCGAAGCTCGAGAGCCGAATCGCATAACGCACATCTTGCCTCTTGCCTCTTGCCTCTTGCCTCGTGCTTCGTACTTCGTACTTCGCGCATTACACTTCGTGCTTCGCGCCTCGCGCCTCGCGCATCGCGATTATCCGTTCAGCTAACCACAGATCTTCGGGCGTGGTCACCTTAATATTTTCCTGTGAACCTTCAACCAACTGTACAGAATAACCCATCCATTCTATCAAAGCGGCGTCATCCGTGCCATAGTACCCCATAGATTCTGCCTGGTGATGTGCTTCCTCCAATAACTCTCGGTCGAAAATTTGAGGTGTTTGAACAGCCCGCAACCATTCACGCGGAGGGGTTTCGAGCACTTTACCCAAGCTGTCAACCCGCTTGACGGTATCCTTGACTGCGATACCCATAATTGCAGCTGGGAAATCTTCGGTCTCGCTTAAAAATTGATGAAATTGTTGCAATGTCAAAAGGGGCCTCGCCCCATCATGAACCACTACCCGTTGGATAGCGGGACTGAGAGCTTGTACCCCTGAGCGAACGGAATCTTGGCGTTGCGCTCCACCTTGACTTATTGCCACGACCTTATCAAACTTATGGTTATAAACTAATTCTTTAATGACAAGGAGATCGCTCTCCGCCCCTACAATAACAATTTCAGAAACATAGCTGGATTTTTCAAAGAGTCTAACCGTATGGACTAAGATGGGTTCTCCCATCAAGGTTAGAAACTGCTTGTTATATCCAGCTCCCATCCGTTTGCCTTGACCTGCTGCAGGAATAACGATCCCTATCTCAGCCAATGGCATCCACCTCATCAACAGTACGTAGGCTCATCGGCTTTTTTTCAAGGGTACTTTTTGGCTTGGCGAATATCATACGACCAGCTGCCGTTTGCAAAACACTCGTTACCAATACGGTGACATTTTGTCCCATAAAGCGTCGTCCTGTATCGACAACAATCATTGTTCCATCATCAAGATAGGCTACGCCCTGGCCAGGTTCTTTTCCCTCTTTCATCACTTGAACTAACATCTCTTCACCGGGTAAAACAATAGGTTTAAGGGCATTGGCCAATTCATTGATGTTTAAAACCTTAACCCCTTGTAGTTCAGCTACTTTGTTGAGATTATAGTCATTCGTTAATAATGGCGACCCTAAAACTTGCCCTAAACGTACTAGTTTGCTGTCAACTTCATTGATATCATCAAAGTCCTGCTCATGAATATGAACTTTGATCGCCGTTTCCTTAGAAATCTGATTGAGAATATCAAGTCCTCTACGGCCACGATTTCGTTTAAGCAAGTCTGAAGAATCTGCAATATGTCGAAGTTCCTCAAGGATGAAACTTGGGATGAGTAATACTCCTTCAACAAATCCAGTTTTGACAATGTCTGCAATACGCCCGTCAATAATTACACTGGTATCAAGAATTTTAAAATTAACACGCTCTAAAGCTGGGTCCGCTTTACTTTCCTTATGTTTGTCTGCTTTGTCGGTCTTATCTCCACGAAATTTGGGAAGGAAACTAAGGAAGCCCAAGACATCCTCTTTCCGCTTCATTCCAATAGTCAAACCCAGATAACCCAAGAAAACGCTTAGTACCACCGCTAAAAGTGGTCCAAAGAAATTAATGTTTCGAAATGAATTACTGAATAAACTTGAAATAATAAGTCCGATAATCCCCCCAACGGCTCCACTCATCAAATCATGTGTTGGAACCCCAGTCAATCGTGAATCCATCCAACGCATTAACGCAAGAAAAGAGCGAATACTAACCGGAGCAACTAAAAATCCAATAATAGCAAATACAATAACCGTAGCCGAGTATGTCCAGACAGGAGAAAAATTCCATCCCAAGGATGTTAAAAGATTGAGGCGTAAAAATGAATAACTAAGATAAAATCCCAACGCCCCCACTAACAGAGTGATGATCCCGCGTATTAAGTTGCGAATCATCATTTCACCTCCTTTATAACTATTGTGACTTAAATTCTTACCAATTATACTTTATATTAGTATTAAATTTCAAGGAAAGGTAATTTTAGTATTTTTCTCCTTCTTAGTAGTCTTAGTCTTCTTTTGTTTACATAAAGGAAAGTATATGTCTTCTTGTCCATAAGTGCAACTAATGGGTCAACATCTAATTACTGCACATGAGTAGAAAACTCGATCTAAACCAAAACTAAAGCCTTTACAAGCCATTGTCTAACATCTGCCTCTTCTGATCCTTCAGTCAAAACAAGTTCACTAATCAAGATTTGACAGGCGTTCTCATACATCTTTTTTTCACCTGTAGAAAGGCCTTTTTCATTATCTCTTTGAGCAAGACTTCGTACTACATTGGCAACTTCAAAAATATTTCCACTTTTAATTTTTTCCAAATTTGCACGATATCGCCTATTCCAGGCTAAGGTTGCTGCCGTGTCTTTAGTTCTTAGGACTTCTAACACATCTTTTACCATTGTAGGTGAAATTACTTGTCGTAAACCCAGGTTCTCCACGTTATTTAAGGGAATAAATAATTTCATATTCCCTACTGGTAAATGCATGACATAGTATTGGCGTTTTTCCCCTAGAACTTCACGTTCTTCAATCGACTCAATAATACCGGCACCATGCATCGGATAAACAACTTTGTCACCAACCTTAAACATTCGGCCACCCCCTTATTATCTCATTATAGCAAGTAACAAAGCCCGGGTCAAAATTTTAAAATTATATCATACAAGTCTTCGAACTGTCAATTTCCCTTTTTATGCCTAAATGTCAGCGAAAATTGACAACAGCATAGACGTCTCGGTATAATAGAGAAGGCAGAAAGGAGTGAGGATAGCACACATGGAACAACTCACTGACCAATTCCAAAGCACTGTAAAGTCACTATTAATCCGTCATCAAAGTATTTTGGATATCTTGTCCAAGGGGCAAGAAACGTCTGCGCGTGTTAACCGTGCCGTCGTTAAATCGGTGACAAGTTGCGGGTGCCATGCAGTTAATGCGAATAAGAAACCAGTGCCGCCGGATGCCAGCCTCGCCGATTTAAAGGAACTCTTGAACAGCCAACTAGAAGGATTTATTTGCGATAACTGCCGAGATATTATCGAAGCCGAATTAGGGAAGCAACTTTTTTATATAGCTGCTCTGTCCAATGCATTGGACATCTCACTGACCGATGTCCTTTTCCAAGAACACAAAAAGCTTCAGACTCTAACCATTTTCAATTTGACGTAAGGCTTTAAGACTATTCAGCTCCTGCTTTTGCAGGAGCTTTTATATTTACCTTCACGCAAAGAAGCACTTGTACTTTGTAAACAAGTGCTTCTTTACTCAAGCTCTTCCTAGATATGTATCACTTTGTCACTTTCATGCATAATTTCAATAATCTCAAGCATGGTAGAAACCTCTCCAACCTCGATCTTATCCTTGATACCGTAATAATCTAGACAGGTCACACAAGCCAATAGCGTCACACCCGACTCCTCTGATAAGATTTTCAGGGCATCGACAGCGGTAAATTCAGGTAATAAGAGCCTCACTCCTTTTTCAAGAAAAAGAATATGAGACGGTTTCTTATCTGCCAATAATAGCTTGATAAAGAAACTGTGCATCAGGCGTTTGCCTAATTCAGGGTCTTGATGGCCAATGGTATCTGAGCTGATAAAGTAGGTAAAGGACATTAGGATTCTTCCTTCCATTCATAATATTTTAATTATCCTATATTATCACTAAATTCATATGTAAAGAAGGGGTAACTTAGACATTAATTCTTCTCTCTTTATTCCATTTGTCAAAGCATTTGTCAATTTATTAACTTTATTAGCGACGGCGATCTCTCCAACCGACGTATAAAAAATGAACTCCCACTTACATAAAGCGGGAGTCTTAGAGCCATCAATTCATCATATTCTCGATGTTCAACTTTAGTTGAACGAGTTTACTTAGATATCGTCCTTGATTGGAAATTCAGTTTCAGTCTTTCCAGCACCCTTCATTTTCAAATCCAGAAGAACGTCGTACAGGGTGTTAAGTTCAATGATTTCGAGATTTTTATATTTCGAAGCATCCCTTAGGGCATCTTTTGCAATGTAGACCCGTTTAAATCCCATTCTGTCGATTTCCTTAATTCGAGCTTCAATAGCAGGAACTTTCTTAAGTTCTCCAGTAAGTCCGACATCTGCTACAAACACGGTATCATTGGGAATCGCTTTGTCTCTGACTGATGAAACAATACACATGATAATAGCTAAGCTTACGGATTGCTCTTTAAGTTGAAGCCCACCTGTCGTCTTAATCACGACATTTTTATCGTAGAGGTTAATTTTTCCTCGTTGTTCAAGTATGGAAATCAGGGTGTTTAATTGATCTCTTCTCAAGCACTCCGCAATTCTAGAGGGATAAGGCGTAAAGGACTTGGAAACAAGACTTTCAATTTCCACAATAATGGGGCGTGTCCCCTCTTTGATCACCGTTAAAGCGCTTCCTGAAACCTTCTGCCCTTCTCCCCTTTGGGTCATGAAGAATTCAGACGGGTTATCAATCGATAGCATCCCTTGTTCAGTCATGGAGAAAAAACCGATTTCACCTGTACTCCCAAACCGGTTCTTCGAACACCAAGCCCCTCTCAATTCTTCCCCGTTTTCACCATTGAGAATTAATACGGCGTCGACCAGATGCTCTAATGCGCGAAGTCCCGCGATTTCATCGTCTTTCGTCATTTGCCCCACCATGATCACTGCTCTGGGGCGGTTATTATTTTTTGCAATTTTTAAGAGTTCGTTGGCACACTCCATGGTTTGGATGGGTGAACCCGGTCGGGAGTTATGTTCTTCGAGTGTGAAGGTCTGGATACTGTCGATAATAATCAAATCTGGGTCAAGCTCATCAATTGAGTCTAGAACATGGTTCATACTTGTATCAGAATAAACCCAGATATTACTGTTACTACCCTTAAGAATTCGATCTGATCGGCTTTTGATTTGACTATCGCTCTCTTCAGCTGAAGCATATAAAACCTTGAAGCCCTTATTAGCGACATCATCGGCCACTTGTAAAAGCAAGGTTGATTTTCCCGCACCCGGCCTTGCCGTTAAGATAATAATGGAATCCTTTACAATTCCTCCGCCCAGAACTCTGTTAAATTCACTGATGCTCGTCACAATTCTATCGCTATTGCCGACTAATACTTCAGATAATCTCTTTGCTGAAGTCTTTCTCTTACTCGCTGAAAACGTTGTTTTTGGTTGACTCTCTGATTCTTCAAAGGTGTTCCATTCCTCACAACTTTGACACTTTCCCAGCCATTTGGGACTTTCTGAGCCGCAATTAGAACACCGATAAATTACCTTAATTTTCATTTCACACCCCCTTATCCCGTTCCCGCGTACGTGTAGGGGCAATTCATGAATTGCCCCTACGAGCTATAATGCTTGAATTGCCCCTACGATCTACTACGATCTACCTACGAGTAATATTGATCCTCAGCCCATTGCAGTGGATTATTTTGAATATACTCTCGCATTCCATGCAGTTCTTCTTGATTTCGTATAACATGTTCGTAATAATTACGTTGCCATATTACACTGGCAGGGATCTGTAACCGTATTTGTTTTGAAACATTCATTTTATAAAATCCTATAATCTTCGGCAATAACATTCTCCTGCGTTCAATCGGATCTGTTTGTACCGGTAATGTATTAATTGATTGTAGGGGCAATTCATGAATTGCCCCTATGGTTTCGCACGTAATTTGCATAATAAAATGAACGTGGTTTGGCATAACTACAACGCAATCAATGCTTACGTTTTCAAATTGCGATGGTATTAGTGTTATATGTTTTTGCGCTATCAAACCACGTTCATTTAAAATAGAATCGCCGCTTATGATGGTACCAAAAAGGGCTTTGTGTTTATGTGTACATATTGTCACAAAATAAAAACCTGGCAGAGAATAATCATAATCTTTCAGTCGTATTGATTTACGGTCTCCCATAATTCACCTCAACATCTTATTCTCCTGTAATACCCATGGGGGGGGCAATTCATGAATTGCCCCTACAACGTATTCGTTTTCCGCAGGGGCAATTTACGAATTGCCCCTGCGAGTGAACTTCATTTTGCCGTCTTCAGCTTGTACACTGATCTGATCTCCTGCTTTAAATTCGCCTTCTAGTATTTTCTCAGATAGAGCATCTTCAATTAAGCGTTGAATTGCTCGCCGAAGTGGACGTGCACCAAAAATAGGATCATTTCCTTCTTTTGCAATTAATTCGATCGCACTCTTCTCAACCTGAAGTTCCAAGCCATGCTCCAGCAATCGACGGTTTACCTGACTCATCAATATTTCTGTGATTTTCTCCAAATGTTCCTCTTGGAGGGTATGGAAGACGACAAGTTCGTCGATACGATTTAAAAATTCTGGGCGAAAGGTGCGTTTTAGCTCTTCCATGACATGTCCACGCATATTCTTGTAATCCATTTTCTCATCTTTTTTTGCTGCGAACCCCATCGCTTCCTTCCTGAGGAAGGAAGATCCCACATTCGACGTCATAATGATGACCGTATTTCTAAAATCAACGGTCCTTCCTTTGGTGTCCGTTAGCCGTCCGTCCTCAAGCACTTGGAGTAAAATATTAAACACTTCAGGGTGCGCCTTTTCGATTTCATCCAATAGCACCACACTATAGGGTTTACGCCTTACCGCTTCAGTTAGTTGACCTCCCTCATCATGCCCAATATAACCTGGAGGTGCTCCTACAAGCCGAGAAACCGCGTGTTTCTCCATATACTCTGACATATCAATGCGAATTAGAGCCTTTTCGTCCCCGAACATGGCCTCTGCCAATGCGCGACCAAGCTCTGTTTTCCCTACCCCAGTGGGTCCCAGAAAGATGAACGAACCAATCGGACGTTTGGGATCCTTTAAGCCTGCTCTAGCACGGCGAACTGCCTTGGCAACAGCCGTCACTGCATCCTCCTGACCTATAAGCCTTTGATGCAAAAGCTCCTCTAGATGCAGAAGGCGTTCACTTTCTTCCTGAGCTAGTTTCTTAACAGGTATTCCCGTCCAACTAGCTACAATCTGAGCTATATCGTCCGGTGTAACCATAGCATTTTCTTTGTAACGCTTATTCTGCCATGCCTCTCGTTGTCCAGCGAGTTCAACCCGGAGTTTCTGTTCCTGATCGCGTATAAGGGCAGCTTTCTCAAACTCCTGGCTAGAAACCGCAGCTTCTTTTTCTTTTTTTAAGCGTTCCGTTTCTTCTTCGAGTGATTTTAAATCTGGCGGTGCAGTAAAACTGGCGAGACGAACTCGCGAACCCGCTTCATCCATCAAATCAATCGCTTTATCTGGTAAGAATCGGTCTGCAATATACCGATCAGACAGTCGAGCAGCAGCCTCAATTGCCTCATCTGAAATCTTCACTCGGTGATGGGCCTCGTAACGATCCCGTAAACCCCGAAGTATCAAAATTGCTTCCTCTACCGTTGGCTCACCAATCTTGATGGGCTGGAAACGGCGCTCTAAGGCTGGATCCTTCTCGATGTATTTTCGGTACTCATCTAAGGTCGTAGCCCCAATGCATTGCAGTTCACCTCTGGCCAAAGCTGGTTTTAAAATGTTCGCAGCATCAATGGCCCCCTCTGCGGCTCCTGCACCAATCAAAGTATGCAGCTCATCAATAAAGAGGATGACATTGCCATCTACCCGAATCTCTTCCATTACCTTCTTTAAACGCTCTTCAAATTCGCCTCGATATTTACTACCAGCAACCATGGCTGAGAGGTCTAACGTAATAACTCGTTTGTTCAGCAAAATTTCCGGCACCTTATTACTGACAATCCCTTGTGCTAACCCTTCTGCTATGGCTGTTTTACCAACACCCGGTTCCCCTATAAGTGCCGGGTTATTCTTGGTACGTCGGCTTAAGACCTGAATGACTCGATCAATTTCTTTTTCCCGTCCGATTACCGGATCAAGGCGGCCTTCCCGAGCTTGCAGAGTTAGGTCACGCCCAAACTCATTGAGGGCTGGCGTATTCGCAGGTCCTGAGTTTTTAGATGATGGAATCGAATTAGGTGCCGGTATCGCAGACTCATCTAATTCCCCGCCTAAGAGTTTAACTACTTGTTTCCATACTTTTTCAGGACTCACGTTGAGATTCGCTAAAATTCTGGCGGCAATCCCTTCGCCTTCCATGATTAACCCTAAAAGCAAATGTTCAGTTCCAATATAGTTAACATCTTGACGGTGTGTCTCTTCATTCGCCAGCTCTAATACTCTTTTAACTCGCGGGGTAAGCCCCACTTCTCCGTTAAAGGGTTGACCCACCCCGGCAATTTGTTCAACTTGACTACGAATCTTTTCATGATCTAAACCCATCCCAATTAAGGCCTGAGCAGCTATACCCTCGCCCTCTTGAATTAAGCCAAGCAAGATGTGTTCAGTCCCCACTACTTGATGTCCAAGCCGTTTAGCTTCATTATGGGCTATATTTAAAACTTTCTCTGCCCGCTCTGTATATCGTCCCTTCATGACTACTCATCCTTCCTTTAATCGATGCTATAAAGTTCGAGGCGCGAGGTTCGAATTAGTATGAAAGCAACGCTTTCATACATGCAAGCCCGTACCTTACTTCGTATATCGTGTTTCGTATATCGTGCTTCGTGCTTCGTGCTTCGTGCTTCGCGCCTCACGCCTCGCGCATCGCGCCTCGAATCAATCTGGCTCGTTCCTCATCCCGCTGACTAGGGTCAAGTTCCCGATCAAGGATGTTTTGCAAACATCCCGGACGGGTATCAACAATTAACGAAGTGAAGCTATCTTTAATCTTGGATAATAATCCTAAATCTGATCCTAATCGATCATGAGATAGCAAATGCATGGCATCTTCCGAAGAGAGAAGTCGGGCATTTTGCAGCGTTCCTCTAGCTCGCCAAACCTTGTCTTCTAGAAGCATCGGCATTTGGTCTTGGAGGAGTTTACGAGCCTGAAGTTCATGCTCTACAATTTGGCCAGTTACCGCATCCAGATGGGTTAATATATCCTCTTCACTTTTGCCAAGCGTAATCTGATTGGAGACTTGAAACATGTGTCCGAAGGCTTGTGAGCCCTCACCATATAGCCCCCTGACGGCTAAACCCAAACGCGTCAGAGCTCCAAGTACTTGTTGCGCCTGCTTCATGATCGACAAACCCGGTAAATGCACCATAACTGAAGCTCTGAGCCCTGTACCCACATTTGTAGGGCATGCCGTGAGATATCCTTGGCTTTCACGGTAGGCAAAATCAAGCTTTGCTTCTAAGGCATCGTCTAACTCCATTGCCAAACGGTGAGTCTCCAACAGTTGATTCCCGGGCAAAAGCACTTGAATCCTAACATGATCTTCTTCATTAACCATTACAGCGAAGCGGTGATCAGTGGCCAACGCCACACCACGTGCTCCGATTGACCCGCCTAAACTAGGACTAATCAAGTGCTTTTCAATGAGCACTTGACGCTCAATGCTATTTAACTCTGTTAAAGACATATAGCGCAATCGCCCAATATTCCCCTCAATATCCGTTAGAACTTGGGAAACTAGATGTTCAACCTGACCCGCACCTTCTGGTCCCAGCACATGGGGAAAGGGGAAATCCTCAAGGTTGCGGGCTAATCGCACTCGACTACTGATAACGACTGGAGAATCTGTTTCCGCCATCCAGGCGCTACGCTGTAAGAGGAGTTCCTTATGAGTCATGGTTTTCCTCTCCCTTCGACTGCTCAAGTTGGCGAATCATATCTCTGACCACGGCAGCTTCTTCAAACGCTTCTTGCTGAATCAAATGTTGAAGTTTCTCCTTTAATTTCCGTAACTCCATGCGACTCTTGATGGCAATTCCGCGTCTTGCGGGAACCTTTCCCACATTCTGTCCTCCACCATGAACACGGCGCAATAACGGTTCAAGCTGCGTTTCAAAGGTTTCGTAGCACGCACTACAGCCCAGCTTGCCGACTTCGGTTATCTTAGAAAAGCTAATTCCACATTTAGGACAAGTCATCTCAGAAGGCTGTTTTAGCAGAGCTGGATTAAACCCAAATAATGCTTTTAGAAACTCCGGCACAATCGCGGGGTGAAACACAAAACCAATTTCCTGATTTTTTTTAGCGCAAGGTTCACAAAGATAAACCTCCCGTTTTTTCTCGTTTTCAGTTATGGATAAATGCACAATTGCCTCCTGCTGTTGACAGTGTTGACAAAGCATCTTAACTCCCCCTTTATAATAAATCATCTCGACTAAGTGTCGTCAAAATGGTCTTCATCAGACGGGCTCGTAGTACGTCCCAATCTCTAAATTCTCCCCCTAAATCATTTCCAGAAAGCACACATTTTATCATGGCGGCTTCCCTTATCGTCACCAATTCTTCCTCTACTAAGCGATCCACTAGTCCATTTGAACGCTCACGGGAAAGCTGCTCACCTATTAATTGCCGCATAACCTGTTGATATTGCCCTTCGAGACCAAGCCCTAAACGGATTATTCGCAGATACCCTCCGCCTCCCCGACGACTCTCAACTAAGTAACCGCGTTCGACTGTAAAACGAGTATCTAGGACATAGTTAATCTGAGATGGGACGCAGGAGAACTCACCTGCCAGCTCACTTCGTTGCAATATAATATATCCTTCTGAGGTTTTTTCTAAGATTTGTTTTAAGTATTCTTCAATACGATCCGCAAGGTTTCCCATTGTTGATGTACTCCTTACTCAAAAAATGTTCCAAGTCTTAACTTTGACCTTTCCTGACCTTCTAACTATATCATACTCACTTTAGGGTCATTTTGCAAAGATTTTCTGAAAAATATTTACGCAAAAGGGGCAAGTCTAAGACTCGCCCCTAAGCAATTATCCTCAAAAAAGAGCATATAACCTCACCTAACCAACAATTGATTTAACTATTTTGCAAGTAAGACGTAATAAAACCAAGTAGACAACGTCAAAAGACCAACACTTCCTAATAACCAGATAACGGGTTGTCCTTCTAGCTTAAAAGAAGGTTTTGCATTCTCTCTTGGCGGATGATACGCTGGTTGCTCGGCTTGCATGGGAGCCGGCTGTTTTTCAAAGTTAGATTCACCCAACTTTCGCATCGCGGCTTTATATTTAGATCCTCGAGATTCCACATCGTTCCATTGCAATGACCCTCGAAGCATATGTTGAAGTTCTTCAGGACTTAGCCAGACATTAGTTTCTTTCACGGTGTGCCTCCACATTTTAATGCTTAACCAATTCTCCTATTGATTCGCTACCCGCGAAAAAAATCCCTGCCACTTGGGCAGGGACCTTAGTCCTGAATGTCTCCAAAATTCGCCTATAGGTGCTCTAAATCTCTCTCAGTAAATATGAATATGTTATCACGACTTTTTTTCGAAAACTTTCAACATAATTAAAACTGCATCCTACTTTATGATAAGTACTGGGCAACTTGCTCGCTGCAAAACTCTTTGACTAACACTTCCAAGAACAGAACCTGCAATTGCTCCATAACCATGGCTTCCCATGATGACTAAATCAATATTTTCTTGCTTGATTTGTTGTAAAATTATGGTCACCGGATGTCCAGATTCCACCCTTTTGTTGATAACTACCTGCTCGTTATCAATTCCTGACATCGTTGCTTCTAAAGCTAGTTCTCCATTTTGGTCCAGTTGCTCTTGCGTTACAGTGATGCCATAAGAGATCGTATACCCCCAATATGCCTGTGGTGTATAACTAACATGGAGAAGTACTACTTCGGCATGAACAGATTGGGCAAGTTCTAAGGCCATCTTTAAGGCGCGACGCGAGTATTCTGAGGCGTCTGTAGGAACGAGTATCTTTTTAAACAAACTAGATCACTCCTTTTACGTTCATCCAGTGGCTAACACCAGACCTAATTTTCTTTATTTTATCTTATTCAAACGATATTCTCAATGTGTAGAACTGTCAATTCCCGTGGGCTCACAGATATGTACCTTGCGCCCGCTTCGTCTACGACGACAACTGTATCTTCGATCCCGACAACCCCAACCCCTGGGAAAACAAATTTTGGTTCAATCGCTACCACCATTCCCGATTTAAGGACTTCCTTCGAACCCTTGCTTATAGTCGGAAGCTCATCCAGTTCAAGGCCAACCCCATGTCCCACAAAACGAACCCGGCTAGTCCCATACCCCATAAAATTTTCTTCATAGGGGGTATTCTCCCGAACCCAGGTTAAAATTTCCTCGTAGACCTCTCCTGCCACTTTCCCTGGAATCAAAGCACGACGAATGTTCTCTTCGACCTGTCTAGCTACCTCATAAGCCCTTTTCAGCTCATCTGATAGAGGTCCAATTGACAAGATTCGAGTTTGATCAATCTGATAGCCGTGTACAACGGTTACCATATCTACTACGATCGGTTCACCGGATTTAATCCGTGCCATTGTTGCGCCATTCGGGTGAGCAATGGAGATACCTTGTCCAGTGACAGGCCCATCAAAACTGCTAGTAACTGCTGACCGATCCCCTGAAGTGATTGCGCCGACATGAAATTCTGAGTTAAACCCTCGCATCCTAACATAGCCACCGTGCCCCAACGCCCGTGCCTTACCGGCTAATAATCCTTCAAACTCAACCTCAGTCATCCCTGGATGTAGAACTTCCTTAGCATACTCCAGAATCTTAGGATGGATTTGTGCGCTCTCTTCGAGACGTGTTAATTCCCACTCAGACTTTACTGCACGTTGCAAGCGGACCTCCGTGGAAACATCCACCATCTTAACGTCCGGAAATAGTTTACGATATCGCTCAAATTGATTAACCGGAAGAACATCCAGTTCCAAACCCAGCGTTTTTGGTGAGGGCAGCCCCGCTTCCTGTATATAATTCGGGATCTTAGACATACCTTGCAACGGAATAACCTCCCAGGAACTTTCTCGTTGAGCTCTGAGAAAATCCCGATAGGCCATGACTATGGGGCTTCCGTCCTTTGGAATATAGATATGAACATTCTGTGCCGTTCCTGAATAATACAGGATATCCGCCCGCTGGACCAACAACGCCCCATCAATTCCACTTTTCTGTAAAACATTTTGAAAATATGAAACTCGTTCCTGCAGTTCTTTCATAGGTATTTTCATGAGTTCTCCCCCTAATTTATATAGTGAAAATTAGACGAGTAGGATCGATCCTACTCGTTATTTAGGCTTAATATTTCTCGGGCAGTTCTTCGAAATAACCCTGTGAATGTGCGCAAGCAGGGCAGCTGTCGGGCGCTTCTGAACCTTCATGGATGTAGCCACAGTTAGTGCATTTCCAGGTGGTTGGTGCGTCTTTCTTGAAAAGTGTGCCATCTTCAATTGCATTAGCAAATTGTTCAAAACGGTTCATATGGTGCTTTTCGACGTCCGCAATTGTGATAAAAATCTTGGCAATGTCGGGGAAGCCTTCTTTTTCGGCAATCTCGCCGAATTGTGAATAAAGTACAGACCACTCTTCTTTTTCTCCGGCCGCAGCGGCTCTAAGATTAGACAGAGTGTCTTTATAAACCAACGGATAGTCTGCATCGACATGCATGACCTCAGTTTTTCCCTCTGTGTGTGCTATCAATAGTTTGTAAAAAACTTGAGCATGTTCTCGTTCGTTAGCAGCTGTTTCCTCAAATACAGCTTGAATATGTTGATACCCTTCTTTCTTGGCAACCCCAGCAAAAAAAGAATACCGATTGCGTGCTTGAGATTCCCCGGCAAAGGCATTCGCAAGGTTCTTAAAGGTTACTGTTTCATGGAATAACATGTGGCTCACTCTCCTTTATTATAGCTTTTCTTTTCGTTTATCTATTTATGCTTTCGCGAGGATTCTTAATAATCCTGCTTATTGAGTACATAGATAGATAAATAAGTTAAGTTAAGTTTCCTTGTCCAAACCCCCAAATGAAGGTTATTTCATACGGATGTCGAAGTAATGTATGCACTACTCCAAAAGGTGGTTTCTCAACTTGAAATTAAAACGTTTAGATATTCCGCGTCCAGTCCTCGTCTTAATCATTGGAGGTTTTATCCAGTCGACCGGGAACTCATTAATGTGGCCTTTGAATAGCCTCTTCATGCATAATGTTCTGGGTCGTACTCTAACAGAGGCCGGTACCCTTCTTGCCCTTCAGTCTACAGTATCTCTTCTTGGGCAATTTCTGAGTGGTTTTTTGGCCGATCGTTTTGGTCCAAAGCGAGTCATGATTATTGGCCTAATTGGAGCGATTCTGTCCGTTGGTACGATCGGAATCTTTCCAGAATGGCGGGTCTATGTCCCTGGGTTTATCCTGTTTGGGTTAGCCCAAGCTTTTATCTTCGTTCCACTCAATGCACTGATTCATGCCGTTTGGCCGGAAGGTGGGCGGCGAGGATTTAATCTCCTTTATGTCGCCAGTAACGCCGGAGTCGCCATCGGCACTGCCATCGGAGGAATGATCGCTCAAGTCTCTTTCAGTCTCATCTTCTCTCTCAATGCTGTAGCTTTCTTCATCTATTTGCTTTTAGTGTTGATCGGAGTTTCCAATCGAAAGGCACCCGTTCATTTAATTCCACCGAAGCAACTAACAGAAAAGCTGACAAAAGACAGCAGATTCAAGGTACTTTTAGCCTTAGGAGGCGGTCTATTTTTTGCTTGGGGTGCTTATATTCAGCTTGTAACGATTTTGCCCGTGGTCATGAATCAACTTGGTTTTTCTCTGTTCGCATATAGCGTGCTTTGGACGCTGAACGGCGTCTTTATCGTCACCTTACAACCGCTTATCAATTGGGTAATTAAAGCTTGGGCACAATCCTTCAAACGACAGTTTTACCTCGCCTCGCTTTTCTTAACCATCGGCTATGTTATTTTCCTGTTCAAGCTACCGTATGTATCCTATATTGTGGCCATGCTTATTCTAACCCTCGGTGAAATGCTTATTATGCCTGCAGTCCCCGCAGCGGCTGCTCAGCTCGCCCCACCGGGAAAAACTGGGGCTTATCAGGGAATTATCGGAGGTTTTACATCCGGAGGCCGTATGATTGGCCCCTTACTAGGTGGCATGATGTATGATTATGGTGGAGGCTCAAGTGTATGGCTCTTAGCAATAACTTTTATGGGAGCATCAATGGTAATGTTCTTTATCTACGGTCGAGTTGTTCAACGCTTTTATTTAGATCAACAAACCGAACCATCGGAGCTCGCTTAAAAAACTGAAGTTACAACCCTATTATCCTCCAGCCGAAAGAAAGCGCAAGCGAAAAGCCTTCAGCATTTCCGGCCAGTCCTCTTCCTTAATCCAAAATGTGACTTGAGTTGCAGGGATTTGTAGTGAACCTAAAATACAGGTCCATTCCTCACTCAGCAGCACTTCCCAATTTGGACCCTTATAATTCCCCCGCTTAACCTGCCTTCCCCCAATTGCGAGAAAATACTCTTCTAAGTCTCTGCGGGGCATTCCTCTCATTTCTAGGGAATGCTCTTTAATTGTCATTATCTCGCCTCACAATTCTACGATTTACAGTCTGGGAGCCCATTTTCCTTCATCTGAGTACTAGTTCCTTAATCCGTCCAATAAATGCCTTAACCCTATGAACGGATGAGCAAAAACCATCTTAGGACCAACATATCGCATAATCTCTTGAATTCGTTGACGCATGTCGGGCTTATAACAATGAACTGTACATTTGCCGCAGGTTGGTTTGCACTCTCCAAATTTGCAATGGGTTAGTCGATTTATGGCATACTCAGATAATTCTTGGCACTCTGGACACAATCCATCTGACGGCTGGTGATGATCATTACAATATATCCTGAGCATTATTTGTAAAGTCGATTTTTCTCGCTCTATCCTATTTGGTATTTCCACTCAACTCCATCCCTAGCCCCAGTCCCTTATCTCTTGTTACGCATACCTACAGAACGTCAAAACACTTATCAACAAAAAGTTGTCCCGCATAATCCTTAGGGTTTACTCAGATACATGCTAATTATGAAAATAGGGTATCCTATCAGCAACACTATAGAGGAGGTAAAATTCTATGGTCTCTAAAAAAACAAAGAATACGAACAACAAATCACGCAAGCCGGATAACACAGAGAAAATTCCCTTCCCCTTTGACGCTGATAAAATAGGGAAAGACGTAGGAAAAGACCGGGTATAAACCCGGTTTTTCTTTTCAAAACTAGTGTTGCTATTACAATTATTTGAACAAATTTAAAAACTCCTTTGGAATATCCGTCTCATACCGTACATCTTCACCCGTGATCGGATGCTTAAAAGCAAGTACCCGTGCATGAAGCCCTAAACGACCTATAGGATGCTTAGTTGCTCCATATTTTTTATCTCCAATTACACTGTGCCCAATATCTTTCATATGGACACGGATTTGGTTCTTTCGCCCTGTTTCAAGGTTAATTTCCAACAGGGAGTAGTGTTTGTTCTTCTGAAGAACGCGGTAGTGAGTCACCGCTTTTTGACCGTCATTAGGAGTGCGACTGGAATACATAATAAAGGCTTTACTTTCCGTCAGCCAGGAGGTGATCGTTCCTTGCTCTTGGGTCACGGCCCCTTCTACAACCGCTACATAACTTCGCTCTAAAACAACGTCCTTCCAAGCATTTTGTAACAATTGCTGAACTTTCTCGCTTTTTGCAAACATCATGACTCCTGACGTTTCTCTATCAAGACGATGCAATACAAAGATCTTGTTCTTTGGGTCTCGTTTTTTCACATGCTCGCTCAGAATACTATACGCTGTTTGCTCCTTTTCTGTGGCAGTAGCAATTGAGAGCAACCCAGCCTGTTTTTCAATAATTATGATATGTAAGTCTTCAAATACGATATTAAGACCTTCAGGTTGCTTTTCTATCAATACTTTAGCCCAATTGACGATAACCTGTTGACCGATCACCAGTGGATGATTGTATTGCGTAATTACTTCATTACCTACAGAAATTTGATGATGAGCAAGAAGGGACTTGATATCACTTCGACTTTTTTGGGGTAGTGCACCGCTCAAGAACTTCATTAACTCGGCAGGCTCTGTTACCTCAAGCTGAGTTTTTCTATCCTTCCCGGTTGTGACTCTCAATTTATTGCTAGGTGTATGCATTCGATATACCGCCTCTTATACTTGTTGTGTGTATTACTATCTGTAAGGGCAATTCATGAATTGCCCCTACCACTGGTTCTATTTGGAATGACTTATACTTGAGGTGGCTCCATTCCCATATGACTCCAATCTTCCCTAGCAGGACCGTAAATTCCAGGCACCTTGAGACCGGCCTGTCTCATCAGTACTGTCATTTGCCCTCGATGATGGATTTGATGATCGATTAAGGCACTTAAAGTAGAGCCGATTGCCCATGTTTCTCCATACATATCCCTTTTTTCTAAAAGAGTCTGATCATTCCACTGGTTGTTTATAGCTGTTACTAATGAATTGCTAACTTCACGATAATTATGTACTATCTCTGCTGCAGTGTTCGGAAGTGGAGCAGCTTCATCGATACTCTCTAAAATCAATCCCGTTCTACCCATCATTTCGGGAATCGTTGTCACGAGGTGCCAAGCGATTCTCCCTATGGTGCGATCCTGGTTAGACACCGATTGCTTAAGGGAATCATCCGTCAGCGCATCAAGAATTTGCATCGTTGCTTGTGCTTCCTTCTCCCAGACCTTTAGAAAGGTAGATACAGAAATAAACATACTTATCCCCCTAAATACATAAATTTATCCCAATATTACCAGTTACTCTGATTCAGGTCAAGTTAACTACTCTCCCGCTCCTAGCTCGATCGACTGTATTAAAAACTACGTCAATAGAAAAAGCAGCCTGTCCAAGGCTGCTTTTTTAGGATACTCATCAGTTATTTGTATTGATTTGCCAATCTCTTCTTAAGATTTTCAGCGATCCAAGCAGGATCAATAGGATTTCTGGCAATTCCACTTTCAATAGCAGCTTTTGCTGTAGCGGCTGCGACAGCAGGAGCGACTTCGGGGTTTAAGGTAAAAGGCATAATGAAATTCGCATTGAGTTCCTCGTCGGAGACACAAGCGGCAATTGCTTTTGCTGCTGCAATTTTCATAGCATCATTAATGTCAGTTGCTCTAACGTCAATTGCACCCCGGAACATTCCTGGGAAAGCTAAAACATTGTTAACTTGATTTTGCACGTCGGAACGACCGGTAGAAATGATTGCTGCTCCGGCTTCAATCGCTCTTTCGATAGGCCAGATTTCAGGGATTGGGTTAGCCTGACAGAAGCAAATGGGATCTTTAGCCATTGACTTAATCATATCTTCGTTGAGAGTGTTTGCCGCTGATACCCCAATGAATACGTCAGCACCTACGAGCGCTCCAGCAAGATCACCACTGTATTTTTCAGGGTTCGTTGCTGCCGCGATTTGATCTTTCCAAGGATTCATACCTTCTGTCCGACCTTCATAAATAGCGCCTTTGGTATCACACATAATAACGTTTATAAGTCCACAACTCATTAGAAGTTTAATGATTGCAATTCCAGCTGCGCCAGCACCGTTAGCGACAACTTTAACCTCTTCAATATTTTTGCCGACGACTTTCAAGGCGTTATAAAGTCCAGCTAAGGTTACTACGGCAGTTCCATGCTGATCATCATGAAAAATCGGTCCTTTGAAGATCCCACGAGCTTTGAGTTTTTCCTCAATTTGGAAGCATTGAGGGGCTTTAATGTCTTCCAAATTAACGCCACCGAAAGTAGGGGCTGTTAATTCAACAATTTCCACAATTTTATCGACATCATTAGTATTTACACAAAGCGGGAAAGCGTCGACATCTCCGAAGGCTTTAAAGAGAAGGGCTTTGCCTTCCATAACAGGCATAGAAGCGGCAGCTCCAAGATTTCCAAGTCCAAGAATAGCTGACCCATCGCTAACAATACTAACAAAATTGGCATGGTTTGTGTAAATATCAAGATTTGCAAGGTCTTTGGCAATCTCTAGAACTGGTTCAGCAACTCCAGGCGAATAAGCAAGAGTAAGATCATCTCTATCTTGCGCCGGACAGGTCACTCTAACTTCTAGTTTGCCAGGTTTCACTGCATGAAATGCCAGTGCTTCTTCGCGAAGATTCTTAATACGGCTCATATGCATCTTCCTTTCGTTGACTTTAAAAATATTGAAGCCTTTGAGAAGAACGTTGCTGAAGGACGTCAAATGGGTTTTTAAGGTCGTATGATCATACACCCAGGACAAATTGACCCTTCCAATCGCATGTACTCCCCAGATCCTGCAGACGTTGAGTGGGCAACTGGTGTTGTA
>CAKMJS010000115.1 GCA_927405585.1 uncultured Desulfosporosinus sp. | reverse complement strand
TAAATACAAACATCTTGATGTTAGAAATTGGTAATAGAGAAAAAGCTAGGTATGGATTAGTAATTCGAGACTAGACGTTGGGACTTTACGCTGTTATCTAGGTTTTATAACCTTATCTAAGGAGTTATGTTGTGATTATTGATTGTAATTTACTTACTTAACATTAATTTTCTGATATAACTCCTTTTCATTAAGTTAAAGAGAATTTTGGTAAGGAAATTTTCGGGAAGGAGGAGAATAAATGTCTAAGGTCAGTGTTACTGGATTAACTAAGGAATTTGGGGACTTAACAGTCTTGAAAGATGTTTCCTTTGAAGTAAATAAAGGAGAGTTTCTTTGTATTGTAGGTCCGACAGGTTGCGGTAAGACTACATTTTTAAATCTACTAGCCAAGTTGATTCCAGCAACAAAAGGTACTATTTATATCGACAATGAAGAAGCTGACCCAAAAAAACATAACATTTCGTTCGTTTTTCAGGAACCTTCTAGTTTACCTTGGCGAACAGTAAAAGATAATATTGCATATGGCATGCAGGTTAAAAAAATTCCACCAGCAGAGATGGAAGCGCGGCTTGAAAAAGTAATTGATCTTGTAGGACTATCGGATTGTATAAATTTGTACCCTAACGAAATATCTGCCAGCATGGAACAACGCGTAGCTATTGCAAGAGCCTTTGCAACTAATCCTGATCTTCTCTTGATGGACGAACCCTATGGACAATTGGATCTCAAATTGCGGTTTTATTTAGAAGATGAACTAATTAGAATTTGGACTGAATCCAAAAATACGGTTATTTTTATTACTCATAACATTGAAGAATCAGTTTACTTGGCTGATAGAATTTTAGTATTAAGTAATAAGCCTACTACTGTTAAACAAGAAGTTTTAGTTGACTTACCCAGACCTCGAAACATCCTTGATCCTGAATTTAGTAGGATTAGAAATCAAGTAACAGATCTAATAAAATGGTGGTAATTGCTTGTTTAATTAAATAAAGGAGGAATTATAATGAAAAAAAGTCGATTTAAATTTAGAAATGTGGGAATTGCTGTTTTATCGTCACTTATATTATTGACCAGTATGCTTACGGGTTGTGGTACTGACAAAAGTACACCAACACCAACGGGAACAACTACTAAAGAGTTAACAAAAATTAGAGTTAGTCTTCAACCCTCATTTGAAAGTTTTGCTGCCTACGATGGTGCAAAAAAAGGTTGGGATAAAGAGGCTGGGTTCACTCAAGAAATGATTTATTTTGACTCCGGTATGCCGCAGATTGCTGCTTTACCTGCTAATGGTTGGGATATTGGAGCAACTGGTAATGTGCCTATGCTTCTGGCAGCTCTAAAATATGAATCATATTTTATTGGTATTGCGGATGATGAGTCTGCTGCTAATCAAGTTATGGTTCGATCAGGAAGTCCAATTTTAGGAACTAAAAATGCTAACGGAACATTTGGTAATGCTGAGCAGTTGAAAGGTAAAACCATCCTGACAACAACTGTTTCATCGGGCCATTACGTTGTGTCTACTTATTTGAAAAGTTTAGGTTTATCTGATAATGATGTCAAAATAATGAATCTTGAACAAGCACAAGCTGTTGCTGCTTATGATTCTGGAAAAGGTGATCTGATTGGCTTATGGACACCATTTGTATATACAGGTTTGTCAAAAGGGTGGTCAAATGTAGCAAATGGGCAACAGCTTGGGGTACAGGTCCCACTAGTCTTAATAGCAAACAAGAAATTTGCTGACGAACATCCTGAAGAAGTTGTTAAATTTTTGGAATTCTATTTCCGTGGGATTGATCAATGGGAAAAAGAAGGGAAGAATTTAGCTGATGACTATGTAAAGTTTGGCGCGGATTGGATGGGGACAAAGATTACGAAGGAAGATGCTCTGTTAGATATTCAGACTCACCCCGTGTACAATCTTAAGAAACAATTAGAGATGTTCGATAGTTCAAAGGGTCCTAGTCAAGTTCAAAAAAACATGCAGGATATTGCAGACTTCTTTACTAAGCAAGGAAAGTTAACTGAAGAGGAATCAAAGAAGGTAATGGGTAGTGGTTTTATTACTGATAAGTTTCTAAAAATGTTAGCTGAGAAGCAGGGATTAAAAAAATAATCTAGTTAATCTTCTTATTGTAGATGGTGCACTTAAATTGTACCATCTACAATAATCATAGGGCACATTTGTTTATTGTATTTCAGATAAGAAAGGGTGCGAAGTACACGTGGGCAAAAAGAGCACAAATACCCTCGTTTTGAGGATTATACCCTATGTAAGTATATTAAGCTGTCTAATAATATGGCAATTAATAGTGGTCCTCAATATAGTTCCTAATACTTTATTAGCTTCCCCTCTTCAGGTTATCAAGTTATTTATTTATAAACTAAATCATACCCAGCCAGATGGTGGACTTATTCTAGTACATGCATTTGTAAGCCTTAAAGAAGCGTTGATTGGGTATGTTTTAGCATTGCTAATAGGTATTCCCTTAGGACTTGCGATGGGGTGGTTCAAACCAATTGATGGACTTATAAGACCACTGTTTGAAATACTTCGCCCAATTCCCCCAGTAGCATGGATTCCTCTAACAATATTTTGGTTTGGAATTGGTTTGAGCGGTAAAGTATTTATCATATTTCTCGCTGGTTTGGTTCCCGTTGTCATAAATTCCTACACTGGAGTTCGCATGACTAATCCCGTGTATATACGAATGGCACGTACCTATGGTGCTACAAAGTGGAGAATATTCATCGATGTTTGCGTACCATCAGCTTTACCCATGGTATTTGGAGGGTTACAGGTAGCCTTATCTGTTTCATGGATGACTCTAGTGGCAGCAGAGCTTATAGCAGCCGATAGCGGGCTAGGTTTCTTTATAACCATGGGTCAACGTCTTTTAATGCCCGACATGATTATTTTGGGTATTCTTATGATCGGTTTAACGGGAGTAGTCATCGGAATAATTGTGGATAAAGTTGAAAAACGCCTTGTGGCTGGTATGTGGAGGTAGATGAAAATGGCAATATCCAAGATTGAGAATAAAACAGCCGTTAAAATTGCTTTGTTAGAGTTCCTACGAAGTAAATATATTTTATATGCAATCTCACTAATTTTATTTATTATATTTTGGGATATTAGTGCAAAGATGAACGGTAGATTTTTACCTCGCCCATGGGCAGTTTTGATGGAACTAATCAATGGAATAAACGAACCGATAGCTGGTAAGATACTAATTGTACACCTGTGGTATAGTTTAAAACGAGTTTTCATTGCTTATGCAATTGCTATTGCTATTGGGATCCCGATCGGCTTATTAATGGGCTATAGTAAGTTAATTAATGCTTGGATTAAACCAATTTTCGATCTATTTAAACCCATGCCTCCTATTGCCTGGATTTCTCTAGCTATATTATGGTTTGGTATCGGTGAAACATCCAAAGTATTTATTATTGTCTTAGGGGCGATTGTACCGGTAATTCTTAATTCCATGAACGGGATTAGATTAATTGACCCTTCCCTATATCATGCAATTAGGATGCTAGGGGGGAACTCACGTCAGGAAATTTTGGAAGTAACTTTGCCAGCGTCATTACCAGCGATTTTTGCTGGTCTTCAGATTTCATTAAGCATGGCATGGACGACCGTCGTAGCAGCTGAATTAATGGGAGCAAGAGAAGGCATGGGCTTTATTATCATCCGTGGAATGAGTGTATCAAACCCTGCTATGATCGTTGGTGGAATGCTGGTTATTGCTGTTACTGCATGGTTACTTTCTGTGCTAATGACTTTATTAGAAAGGAGGATATGTCCTTGGAAAACAGAACTAGAGCACTAAAGAATTTTAAAGTCCAATGTGTTGGAATTAGCAAATCATTTGGTGAAGGTAATGAAAAGAAATTAATATTAGATGATATCAATTTTGGAGTAGGGGATGAATTTGTTGTTGTACTTGGTCCAGGACAATCGGGCAAGACCACGTTATTAAACTTGATAGCTGGGTTAGAAAGACCCAGTACGGGTCAGGTTTTCGTTGATGGTGAAGAAGTGACGGGACCGGGACCAGACAGAGGACTTGTTTTCCAGAAATACACCCTCTTCCCTTGGAAAACTGTGATGGGAAACGTAGAAATGGGGCTCAAGTTAAGTGGGATGTCCAAAAAAGAAAGAAGAGAAATGGCGTCCTATTACATTGACCTGGTTGGACTTAAGGGCTTTGAAAATTCTTATCCTCATGAGTTGAGTGGGGGTATGAAGCAACGTGTTAGTATTGCACGGGCCTATGTCAATAAACCTAAGGTTATGCTCTTAGATGAACCTTTTGGTCAACTAGATGCTCAGACTCGATATTTGATGGAAAATGAGATAATTCGAATATGGCAGGCAGAAAAAAGAACTATTATATTCGTCACTAATAACATTGAAGAAGCAATATTTCTGGGAGATCGGATTCTTAGCTTAGATGGTAAATTCCCAGGTCGATTGAAAACTATTTATGATGTTGACCTAGATAGACCTAGGGATCGAGCAGATACTTCATTTTTAAAAATCAGACAGAGAATTACCGAAGAGACTATGCTCATACTATAAATATTTACAACCTTACATTAGGAATCAATAATTATTTTAATCAAACGAGGCCTCTGCTACCCGAAATTTTATAAGTGCTGGAGATTTAAACAGTGTTATATTGACAGATGAGGAAACATTCAGTATAGTCTAAATTTAGGATCATGTAATTAATTTTTTTACCTTTCTTTCATAATTATGCTTGTAAATCTGACATGAACATTAATTCGAAGTATCGAGAAATGGAGTACTAAATGAATGTTTAATACGACTTCCCTTCGTGAGCAGGTATATCTACATTTGGTAAATCAAATACAGGTAGGAGAATTGCGTCCTGGTTCCTTGATTAAATTGGATGTATTGAGTAAACAATTAGCAGTAAGTACAACCCCCTTAAAAGAGGCAATTATTAAACTCGAATGTGAGGGGTTTGTCGAAATTTTACCACGTAAAGGCATTTTAGTAAAAAAACTCACAAGACAAGATTTTAGAGATCTATACGAAATAATTGGTGCTGCAGAGTCTATGGTTGTTCATTCTGTATTTGATCAATTTACTAAGGAACATATTAAACAAATGAAACAATGTAATGAAGAATTATTAGTAGCTATTGAAAGTAAGGAGTATGATAAATATTATCAATTAAATTTGAAATTTCACGATTATTTTCTTAATTTATCTTCGAATATGACTCTCCGAAAATATATCGCTGCTCTCAAACAAAGGCTTTATGATTTTACTATGCGTAGTTATGTTAAGGATTGGGAACTCGAGAATATTGAGGAACATCACAAATTTATTAGGTGCATTGAGGATGGTGACCGTGAAAGTGCTGCAAAAGTACTTCAAGATCAACACTGGGGATGGGCGATCCATGAATCACACGGCTTTAAATTTCATGATCTAGATTAATCTTATAGATTAATGATAATTTCTGCAGAAAACTAAGCATTTCATTAATTATTTATCCATGGTAAAGAAAGTTCTTGTATTTTTAATTATACCAAGGTCTCCTTATTTGTTTAAGAACTAAGGAGTTATTTATAGACAACTTTTCCGTAAACAAGAGATCTTTGAGGAGGTGGTCACATGCCTAAGTATCAACCATTAGATTCTTTAAAATCACCAAGATTCTCTGGAGTTAGTACTTTTATGCGATTGCCTAATATACATACTTTAGAAGATGTTGATTTTATTGTAACTGGTGTTCCTTTTGACACTGGGGGTACTTTTCGTGTAGGATGTCGCTTCGGACCTAAAGCAATCCGAGATGCTTCTGTGATTTTGAAACCCTTCAATCCGGAATTAAATATCAATATCTTTGAGCATTGTTCTGGTGTGGATTATGGTGATATTGATATCGTACCAGGCTTTATCGAGGATTCCTATCAGAAAATTGAAGAAGAGCTAATACCCGTTTTTGTAAATGATATTATTCCGATTTGTATGGGAGGAGATCATTCTATCACTCTTCCTGAGTTAAGGGCTGTTGCCAAAACTAAAGGACCGGTGGCATTAATTCATTTTGACTCCCATAGCGATACGTATGACTCCTACTTTGGACACAGATATAATCATGGGACTCCTTTTCGTAGAGCAGTGGAAGAGAAACTATTATTAACTGATAATTCTATCCAGGTTGGGATTAGAGGTCCGATATATGAGCCCCAAAATTTGGAGGAGGCCCGACAATTAGGTTTTGAAATTTTATCTGCCGGAGAAATTCGAAAGATAGGGATAGAAGAATCAATTAAAAGAATTAGAAAACGTGTACAAGATAAACCCGCATTTGTTACATTCGACATCGATTTTTTGGACGCAGCATATGCACCTGGAACAGGTACTCCAGAGATAGGTGGTTTTTCAACATGGGAAGCTCAGAAATTTTTAAGAGAGGGTTTAGCTGGTCTTAATATTATCGGTTATGACCTAGTAGAGGTGTTGCCTAGTTATGATCCTAGTTCAATTACTTCTTTTGCCGCAGCAGGTATGATCTACGAATTTATTTCTCTGATTGCACTAAATAAGAAAAATAGAAATATTATGGAGATTAAAGGTATTAGTGTATAGGAATAGTGTTCTTACTACACACCTGTTTCTCTTGATTGTTACCTATTTTAAACCAACCACGATTATTTTTGTGGGATTATATTGTTATAACTTATCTCTATGGAAAATAGCATTGACTTAAACTATTTTCCATATTAGATTAATGCAAATTAGATATAGTTACGGGCAGGGGAGCTGGAAAGGCTGGCTGAGATTTAGACCCTATAAGGTCTAAGACCCTTTTAACCTGATCTGGATAATGCCAGCGTAGGTAAGCAGTTTTACTCTTTTTATGAAAGTTTAAGGAGCACAAACCCTATTATGGGGCTTATGTGCTCCTTTTAAACTTTTGAATTTGCATAATATTGAGGATGTCGCCTTGAAAAAGGTACTTACCATAGCGGGTTCAAAGCATTTCCTTGTCATTGTAGGGCATCAGAGCTGCGAGGAAAGGTAGATTGCATTTGATTATAACTCTAACATATGAAGAAACATTGACAGATAAGGAGATAATTAGATAAGATATATATTATTGTTGCTAGTTGCCTTCCAGTTAAGAAGCTTCAGCACGACAATTGCCGAATTGTATAGAAATGGAGCGCAGAACTGATGTTGAATACAATTTCCCTTCGAGAGCAAGTGTATCAATATTTATCCAATCAAATTCAAGCAGGAGAGTTGCGTCCTGGTTCAATTATTCGACTGGATAAATTAAGTAGAGAGTTAGCGGTTAGTAAGACCCCGACAAAAGAAGCTATCATTAAACTTGAGTGTGAAGGTTTCGTTGAAATTCTACCTCGACGTGGAATTGTCGTAAAAAAATTGACTAACCAAGAAATTAAAGATTTATATGAAATTATTGGTTCATTGGAAGCAACAGTGATTCTTTCAGTATTTGACCAGATTACTAAGGAAGACATTACAAAGATGAAGCGTTCTAACGCCGAACAACTAAAAGCTTTGGAGCATAGTGAATTTGATAAATACTATCAACTAAATCTTGACTTTCATAATTACTTCTTAAATTTATCCTCTAACACAACCCTTCGCATGTACCTCGCACCCAATAAACAAAGGCTTTATGATTTTACTCGGCGCGAATACTTAAAGGATTGGGAAATGCTAAACCTTCAAGAACATGATAAATTTATAAAATGTATTGAAGCAGGCGACAGTGAAGGTGCTGCGTTGGTTATTAAAGAAGAGCACTGGGGATGGAAGGTACATGAACCGTACTTTATTAGGTATTATGAACTAAATAATGCCTCTGAGAGTCTCGAAAAATCTGTCTGAATTTAACGCACAATAAGGTTTGACTTCTTGAGGCATTAATCGTAATGAGCTATAACTAAATAATAATGTTCAAAAAAGAGCGTTTTCACCAATAAATCAGAGGTGAAACGCTCTTTTTGCGGTACTCTTTATAAAACTATGAGCCAGTAATTAATCAAAAATACTGATTGACAAGGAAATGATTGTATGATATTTTTTAGTTAAAGATTTCAGATTTCAGATTTCAGATTAGATGAGGCTATGACAAATTTCTACATAAATATTTTCAAATTATAAGAGGAAAAAGGAGGACAAAATGATGAATCATGAATTACCATCCTTCGCGCAAATCGTTATCATCGGTGGTGGAATCGTGGGCTGCAGCACGGCCTATCACTTGACAAAACTGGGGTACACAGACGTTATACTACTTGAACGCAAGGAGCTGGGTTCGGGAACGACTTGGGCTGCAGCAGGGCTTGTTGCTCAACTTCGGCAGAATCAAGAAATGACCAATCTCGCAAAATATGCTACTGAACTTTACCCAATGCTTGAAGCGGAAACTGGGGTTGCAACAGGTTATATAAAGACAGGGGCTTTAGGGGTATGCCAGACAGAGGATCGTAGACGGGAATGGCTAAGAGGCGCTGGATATGCTTCGGCTTTTGGGGTCGAGATGTATGAAGTCAGCCTCAAAGAAGCAGAAGAAATGGTTCCAGGAATGAGTACAGAAGGACTGGTCAGCGCGTTTTATCTACCAAATGATGGGCAGACCAACCCATTAGAAACAGCTCAAGCTTTAATTAAGGGGGCTCGAATGAGAGGGGCCAAAGTGTTCGAGAATACCAGTGTATCGGGGATCAAGCAGAAGAATGGTGCGGTTTGTGGCGTCTCTACTGAATACGGCGACATATCATGTGAATATGTTATCAATTGTGCTGGCATGTGGGGGCGTCAAATCGGCAAAATGGCTGGTGTCAGTATCCCTCTCCACGCCGCGATACACATGCACGCCATTACGAAGCCAATCGAAGGTATACAAAAGATATTCCCCTGTGTACGTGATTTTGACGGAAGAACCTATTTTAAAGCCGATAACGGCGCCATTCTTTTTGGCGGGTTTGAGGAAGTATCGAAGCCTTGGGGGATGAAAGGTATTCCGGACAACTTTAAATTTACTGAGTTGCCTGAAGACATGGATTTATTTGAAGTCTTCTTGGAATGTGGGCTTCAACGATTTCCTAGTCTAGGAACAGCCGAAATTCGACACTCGTCCTATTGTGCGGAAAGCTTCACACCGGACAATGCATTTATGGTTGGAGAGGTCCCCAATGTAAAGAATTTATTTGTTGGTTGCGGAATGAATTCGGTAGGCATTGCTGGGGCTGCTGGAGTTGGTCGGGCCATAGCCCAGTGGGTTAGCCAAGGATATCCTGAGGAACAGTTGTGGCCGGTTGATGTCCGTCGGTTTTTTCCATGGCAGCAGAACAGTCGTTATCTTCACGACCGGGTCATCGAGTCAGTAGGAATACTCTATGAGCAACATTACCCTTATGCTCAAAGGACCACGGCAAGACCGGTTATTTGTTCTCCGGTGCACGATCGGTTAGCCCAAAAAGGTGCCTGCTTCAGCATGAATGCCGGTTGGGAGCGGGCAGATTGGTTTGATCCAAAAGGTGTGGAACCTGTTCACAAGCACAGTTGGGGCCGCGCAAACTGGTTCGAGTTTCAAGGACAAGAACACATGGCAGCTCGTCAAGGGGTTGCTATGTATGATATGACCTCAATGCACAAATATATTGTACAAGGACCAGACGCTGAGGAAGTTCTGCAAAAATTATGTGCAGGAGACGTAGCAGTTCCGGTAGGCCAGATAGTTTATACCCCAATGCTTAATGAACGAGGCGGGTACGAGACAGATTTCACAGTGACCCGAATCGCGGAAGACTCTTTCTTTATCGTGACGGCTGTAGGCACAGGTGTCCGTGATTTTGACTATATCAAACGGCGTATACCCGCTGAAGCTAAAGCCTTCATTACGGACGTAACACATGGTTACGCTATGCTTGCCTTGATGGGCCCAGATGCTCGGAAGGTTTTAGCAAAGCTGACAGATGACGATCTCTCCAATGAGGCCTTCCCATATAGGACTGCCAAGGAAATCGATCTCGGTTACGCTCGACCGTGGGCTTTCCGAATCTCCTATGTTGGGGAACTGGGATGGGAACTGTACATTCCAACGAACTTTGCGACCGGCGTTTTCGATGCGATTATGGAAGCGGGCCAAGAATTTGGAATTCGACTAGTGGGGATGCAGGCCGTCAATTCGTTGCGTTTGGAATGTGGATATCGTCACTGGGAATCGGATATTACGCCTGACGATAACCCTTTCGAGGCAGGGTTAGGGTTCAGTGTCAATTTTAATAAAGGTGATTTTGTTGGACGGGAAGCATTGCTCAAGCAAAAGGAACGCGGGATCACTCGCCGACTTGTCATGTTCACTCTTGAAGATTCTGAAACAATGCTCTATAAGAATGAACCTATCTACAGGAATGGAAAAGCGATTTCCACGATCACGTCAGGGGCTTATGGTTATAAACTGGGATGTTCGGTGGGTATGGGTTACCTGAAGAATCTGGAAGGGATCACTAATGATTGGATACTATCTGGAAACTATGAGATTCAAGTGGAAGGTAAAATGATCGCAGCAAAAGTACATCTGCGTGCTCCTTATGATTCAAAAGGGGAACGTACTAAGATCTAATAAATTACTTCCTTAATTTATTAAACGTACTATGGATTTAGGTTGACCATTGGTAGGCTCACCTAGATTCCGAATACTGGGAGGATATAATATGGACATTGTTGTTTTAATGAAGCAAGTTCCTGATACGTCAGCTCTAATTCGAATAGGTGAGGATAAGGTTAGCATAAGCACTGAAGACGTCAAATGGGTCATAAATCACTATGACGAAATGGCGGTAGAAGAAGCGCTCAGAATTAAAGAACAACAGGGCAAGGGTAAAGTGACAGTACTCACCGTCGGCAAAGAGACTGCTGTTGCGACCCTCCGCACCGTTTTAGCGATGGGTGCCGATGAAGGAATCCTAATATCCGATCCAGCACTAGAAGCAATTGATCCTCAAATAACAGCAAAGGTGATCGCCGCTGCACTCAAGAACATCCACTTCGACCTTATTATTGCTGGGCATAGGGCTGTAGATGATGATGCTTATTTCGTGCCTACTGCCGTGGCCGAATACCTGAGTATTCCCTTCCTATCGATGGTAATTCGTCAGGAAATCAAAGAGGGTAAAATCCAATGTGTACAAACAGTAAAAAATGGATCGATGGTAGTAGAAACAGAGTTACCCGCTTTGATCGCCACTCAGAGAGGTCTTAATGAGCCCCGCTACCCAACGATGTTGAATATCATGAAAGCTAAGAAAAAGAGTGTGGAGATCAAGACTTTGTCTGATATTGGGTTGTCTTTGGAAGAATTTGGACCCAATGCACTGAAAACTAAAATCACATCGCTAACCTATGCTCCAAAGCGCAAGGCAGGGGAAATGATTGATGGGGAAACGGTTGGAGAAAAGGCAACCCAACTCGTTCAACTGCTGCGAGCTAAAGCTGTTATTTTGTGATGTTGAAAAGCAGGAGGTAAATATGCCAAATAATGTGATGTTCTTTGCTGAGCATACGGATGCTGGCTTCGGAAAATCAGCCTTTGAGGGGATGAGTGAAGGAAGAAGGCTAGCTAACCAACTTAATGGAACGCTTACAGCGGTCGTTATTGGAGCTGGAACACAAGATAATGCCCAAGAATTAGCTCAATATGGTGCAGATCGCATCTTGATATGTGATGATCCTGCTCTAAATGATTTTGATGCGGACCAATTTACATCAATTCTTGTAGATATTGTAAAGCAAAACACGCCGGATATTCTCTTATTTGGGACCTCACTTAATGACAAGGCTGTAGCTACCCTCCTAGCAACACGGTTAGACCTGGGGGTTGCAACCGAATGTTTAAAATTCACCTTGCAAGAAGAGCGGCTCGTTGCTACACGAACAATGTATGGTGGTAAACTTGTAGCTCAAGTAATGATTGAAGGGAAGCCTCAAATTGCTTGTATTCGAGCCAACGCTTTTCCAATCATCCAAGACTTAAGAATAACAGAACAAATAATGGTTGAGCCACAACTTAAAGTATCTAAGATTCGGGTTATAGATAAGAAGTTAAATAGCCTTGATAAGGTAGTTGAGCTAACTGAGGCAACTGTGATCGTTTCAGGTGGTCGTGCAATGGGCGGCCCCGACTTCAGTCTACTCGAAGAACTCGCTGATCTTTTAGGCGGCGCGGTTGGAGCCTCGCGGGTTGCAGTGGATCAAGGTTGGAGGCCTCATTCTGACCAAGTCGGACAAACTGGCAAGGTTGTCTCCCCAAAATTGTATGTGGCTTGTGGAATTTCTGGAGCTATGCAGCACCTTGCAGGAATGGGTACTTCGGAATGTATTGTTGCTATTAACAAGGATAATCAAGCTCCAATATTTCACTACGCCGATTATGGTATCGTTGAGGATGTTTTTGAGATGGTTCCGGCGATTATTGAGGAATTGAAGAGGCAAGGTAGATAATGGCTCAATTTCCCCAATTTAAGACATATCATAATATTTCAAGATCAAGATCAGATTAAAGATGTTGATATATTAAATTCTAAATTATAACAAAACTAGGGTAGAAGGCCACCTCCGATGGCTTTTCTACCCTGGTTTATCTTCTGTCGATAATGAAGTTTCAACTTTAGTTGAACGAGTTCACTTAGTAAAAGTTCTTCGCATAAATAATTTTAAGGTATTATCAAGTTCCTCATCAATAAGAGTTTGGGGAGCACTTGCTAAGATTTTCTTAAATTTTTTATTCGCTCTAACTAGAATATCTTCCGAACCTGCCTCTTGCCAATCAGTATAGGAATCCCAATCAGCAATCGAAGGTGTCCACCTATCTCGGAAATGCTCAAAGGTGTTGGGGTGTGAGAGGTAACTTCCGTTATGTCCAACTTCATTGATAATATCTAACGATAAATTCAGATCATAACCGTAGATACCCTGCGCGACACGCATTACTCGACTTAGAATTTCTTCATCAATGACAAATTTTTCGTAAGAGGTCGTCATAATCGCGTCTAGTACACCTAAGCATTCGACAATAATATGAGCTCCACCTAACATCCCCATCATTAGATTTTGCATAGTTTCATAGCCAGATTGACAGTCGACAGATTTTGAATCGGTCATTCCGCACATTGTGCGGGTGGGTAAATGATAATAATCCAAAGCAAGTTGGAGATTCGCAATATTGATCAGCATTCCTTCAGGCGTACCTGTGCTATAATTGCCTTTCTTCAAAAATGCGGCTGTTGAAGAGGGTGAATATACAACAGGAGCGCTAGGGTTTATTAATTTTGTCAAAACCAGACCAGATAATATTTCAGTGTTTTGTAATACAGCTGTTCCCAATAAACTAACAGGTCCCGATATGCCGGCCATTATACAAGGAAGTAGAAAAATTGCTTGATTGCGCTTCGCGTACTCAATTATGGTCCCGATAGTATCTGAGGCCCATCTGAGTGGGCTGAGAGGGTTTACGCTCACGCCAGCAAAATGTCCCCTTAAAAGTGAACCACCCGTGGCAATTTCCAACATATCTAGCATCTGCCCAGCTTGTTTCCCTTCAACCACGAAGCCAAGAACAGGTTTATCGGTATTTTTCAAGATTTCATACATCATGTATAAGTGTTTGTGATCTTGATTCATGTCACTTGGGTCAACTGGATGAGCACCGACTAGGTTGATAACATCACTCGCTTGGCATAGTTTCATGATATTTGAATAATCTTCAAGTTTAGCTAATCTGCGTCCATGATCGAGATCCTGGATGTATACAGGGCCGGCATTTGGCTGGACTAAAAATCCTTCTCCGACCGTTACGGAACGGGCAGCATTACGGGCCTGCCACTTATAAGTACTGCTACAGTTTTCCAATGCATTCTCAACCATACTTTTAGAAATATAAACCGTTTGTCCATCTACCTTTGCCCCGTGCTTTTTAAAGGTATCTAGCGCTTCAGTAGATTGAAAGACAATACCAGTTTCTTCGAGAAGTTTTAGAGATCCTTCGTGAATTCGAGTCAAATCTTCTTTTGAGATTACTTCGAGTTTGGTTTTTAGTGGCATAAATAAACCTCCAAATGAATTAAACTTATTACATTGTCTTAAGTGTTTATGCAATTACTATGCCGATAACAAAGTAGGAAATCTAATACTTTTACATTCGATATTACCTATATCTAGGTTCATATCACGAATTTTAAGCTTAAAACACAAAATTACAAATAATTATATGATTTCTCGGTATACGGCTATTAATGAATGAGGATGTTATTAAGTCTTATTGACTTTATAAAGTCAATAAGACTTAATTTAGAGAGACAAAAAACTGGATTAGTTAATTATATCAGAAGTCCGTATCAAGAAGATAATAAGGATGCTCCATTATCCACCTGTAGGGCAATACTGTTTCATACGCATATTGTTTCTCATTAACAGAAAAAAAGGATATAATGTAAGATAAGCTTTGTCATTAAAAAACTCAAAAGTAAGACTATGCAATTTACAGATAGGATGGATATCAATGAATTTAAACTTCAATCAACTTGGGCTCGACGAGTCTTTGGTTAACGCCCTTAAATTACAAGGAATTATTGAGCCAACTGCGATCCAAGAACAAACAATCCCATTTATTTTGGAAGCTAGAGATGTTGTTGGACAATCGGAAACAGGTACTGGTAAAACGTTAGCCTATCTTCTCCCGATTTTCCAGAAGATTGATACTCTTAAGAGAGAAACGCAGGCAATGATTCTCACTCCGACACATGAACTTGCTATCCAAATTCAACGTGAGATTGAACTTTTGGCAAATGCCGCTGGATTGGCAATCACATCGGCAGCAATTATAGGAAACGTTAATATCACTAGACAAATTGAAAAACTAAGGGAAAAACAGCACATTATCGTAGGTTCCAGCGGTCGAATTCTCGAGCTTATTCAGAAGAAGAAAATTTCCTCTCAAACCATCAAGACAATGGTTCTTGATGAGGCGGATCGATTACTTGATGAAAATAATTCTCAAACGGTTAAGGCGGTTATAAAAACAACCTTAAGTAGAACGCAGCTTTTGTTATTCTCTGCCACACTACCCCCCGTTACCTTACAAAGGGCTTCGGAACTCTTAAAAAATCCTGAAGTTATACGGGTTACGGATAAGGTCATGATTGCCCCGACCATTACACACATGTATTTTTTAGCAGAACAAAGAGATAAAGTTGAAGCATTGAGAAAGCTAGTTCGGATGGTTATCCCACCACGGGCTTTAATCTTTATTAATAAAAGTGAAGAGATTGAAAAAATGGTAGAAACTCTTAAATTTCACGGTTTAGAAACTGAAGGTATCTACGGAGGAGCGAGCAAGATCAACCGTAGGAAAGCGATGGATGACTTTAAAAGTGGCAAGATCAGCTTACTTGTGGCTTCGGACTTGGCTGCCAGGGGTCTGGACATCAAAGGAATCACCCATATCTTTAATCTTGATCTGCCCGAAGATCCGCAACTGTATCTTCATCGGGTGGGAAGAACAGGCAGGGCCGGAGAAAGCGGGATAGCGATATCCATTGTGAACATTAAAGAGCTTCCCTATATCAAAAGACTCGAAAACATGTTTGAAATAAGCATTAGCTTGAAGGAGATGCTTCAAGGTAAAATAATCGATCCAAAGAAAAAGACGGTCGTAAAGAGAGGATAATCTTTATTCCAAGTTTTTAGAATCTTTTCATTGTATAATATTAAAAACAGGAGGGAATCCAGTGAACTCGTTCAATTAAAGTTGAGCATCGAGCCTTCGTACGGGGTACCACTCCCACTTGTAGAAGTGGGAGTCTCACGCATGGATGAAATGGGGTTTTCTATTGACTATTAATCATGGCACTGAAGTAAAGGTTATTAACTGCAAAGTAAGACTGTTGGGAACGACAATTAACGTTTATGCATACTTTGTTGACGGTATGCTGATTGATAGTGGTCCACAGCGGATGAAGCAGGAGATGGTGGATTTCTGCACTCTGAATCGACCAGAGAAGATTGTGCATACTCATTATCACGAAGATCATACTGGAAATACGCCATATCTAAAGCATAAACTTCAAATCCCTGCTTATATTCATCCTGATTCCTTAAAAATTTGCCGACAAAAAGGAAGAATTCCATTTTACCGTTTCGCTTTTTGGGGGAATCGTGAAGGCTTCGAGGCGGAGCCGCTTCCCGGTATTATAGAAAATAGTCATTCGCGCTATGAGGCGATTCATACACCAGGTCATACGCCAGATCATGTCGTTTTTTTAGACAGGAACGAAGGACGGTTATTTAGCGGAGACCTTTTTGTCCACCACAAGACACGGATTGTTCGTCGCCATGAAAACATACCTCTACTAATGGAATCCTTGCGCAGGCTTTTAAAGGAAAACTTTGAGACAGTTTATTGTGCGCATGCTGGCGTGCTGGAACATGGATATGAATTAGTTAAACAGAAACTATCCTACCTTGAAGAATTACAGGACCAGATCCTCAGTATGAGCAATAATGGGCAGGGAAGTAAAGATATCGCAAGGAAACTGTTTCCTCAGACGCCCACGATTACTTACTTTAGTTTTGGGCAATTTTCTTCGTATAACTTAGTGCGCTCACTTATTGAGGATCGATGGCAGTAATTCACAGGGTGTTAGAGATTTTGAGGAGGGAAAGAATGCAGGCATCCCCTTTTGATTTAGCTCAGGCGCTAAAAGACGAAGGATATCTTATCGATGAAGAATCAGCAACGACGTTGTTTCTGTCTTTGGCCTTGGAAAAACCTTGTCTTATTGAAGGACCGGCCGGGGTTGGCAAGACTCAATTGGCCTTGGCACTAGCACGAACACAAAATCGAAAATTGATCAGGCTACAGTGTTATGAGGGACTTGATCTCAACAAGTCGTTGTATGATTGGAATTACGCAAAACAACTTTTACGCTTACAACTTGCTAAAACTGAAGCATGGGACGAGATTAAAGTAGATCTGTTCTCGGAGGAGTTTTTACTCACCCGTCCTCTTCTAGAATCCATCCTATCTCCGGTACCGGTGCTGTTACTGATTGATGAATTAGATAAAAGTGATGAAGAATTCGAGAGCTTTCTCTTGGAGTTACTAGCTGAACAACAAGTCACGATTCCTGAGCTAGGAACCATAGTTGCCAAAACATCGCCAATTGTGATCTTAACTAGCAATAATACCCGAGACTTCAGTGATGCATTAAGACGGCGCTGCATTCATATCTATTTAACCTATCCTACGTTAGAACGGGAAATCTTAATTCTTAGTTCGCAAGCGCCCGAACTCTCCGACCGTTTGACAAGGGATGTTTGTGAGTTCGTTGCAAGGGTAAGGAAGCTACCCTTACAAAAATCCCCGAGTGTCTCGGAAACAATTGACTTTGCTCGGGCCCTGAAATCACTCCGAAAAGAGACCTTGAATTACGGAGAGCTTATGGGTACACTCAGTGTATTATTGAAATATCCGAAGGACATAGCTAAATTAGAAGAACGCCTAAAGAAATGGGAAACTGAAACAGCTCGGCGCCTCGAATAATTAATCGGTTAAATGAACTGACAAATAAGGATTTCAACACTCGAACCACATACCTCGTGCCTCGAATATCGATTAAGGGGATGGATACTATGGATTGTTGGAATTTCATGAAGCTAGTTCATGCCCTTAGACGTGTTCAGGTATCTATTTCCTCCCAAGACATACTGGATGCCCAAATTTGTTTGGATCGTTATCCTGACTTATCGCAAAAACAGATTTTTAAATCTCTCTTTATTCACCAGCCTAAAGATCTAACGTTATTTGAGATGATCTGGAGAATTCTCTTTGAAAATCCAAAGTCTGGTGTTAAGGATTATTCGGAGGAAAGCATAAATAATGCAGTCTTAGAAGAAAAGCAAGACAGTTCAGGAATTGGTGGGCAAGGGGTAGGGCGTGGAAGCGGAGGGGTTAGCCTAACCGCAAAAGGCAATATTGTGGACTCGTCACACATATCTAATTTAATTCCTTTTACTCGGCTTGAGGAACTTATCACACGAGAATTAGATTTTGAAGAAATGGTTCAAACAGTCCTTGCTGAAATGGACTTTTATACTTGGATCAATGCCTATGATCTAGCCTACCAACGTAGTGAACTTTCAGAAAATAATTGGTATACACATCTGGATTGTCGGGCAGCTATTATCCAAGAGGTTCGACAGCAGGTAATGACAGCGCAAGTTCGTCATGAAAACAGTTGGGAACCCTTAGCACGGCAGCACTGGTTAGTTAAACCGTTAAGCAATTTAACAGAAGAAGAAAAGGAGCTTGTAAAAACTAGTATTCGAAAATGGGCACGAAAATTAGCGCTAAGACCAGGGTCACTCTGGAAAACGGGTCACCGTGGAACAATTGATATATCTCGGATTATTCAGAAGAGCGTTCAAGGGGACGGATTACTTTTCCATTTAAGTTACTGTCAAAGAGTTCCTCGTGCACCGGAAATGGTGGTGTTATGCGACGTCTCGAATTCAATGGCATCGTTTGTTGAGTTTTTGATCTATATGGTGACGTGTCTCAGAGCACGCTTCCGAAAGATTCGAGTATTCTTTTTTATCGATGGGGTCTGGGACGTTTCGAATTTTATTTGGGATGATGATTTGGAGGGTGTTAAACAAGAGATAAAAAGTTGGGGTCATAAAGCGAGTTCAGGATTTTCAGATTATGGTGCGGTATTTCGAGAATTAGCAGAGAAGTGGTTGAGAGAAGTGTCAGCACGTGCGACCCTTGTCATCCTAGGAGATGGTAAAAACAACTATCGATCTTCACAAACTGAGTACCTTGCACAGATTTCTAATAAAGTACGCAATATTTTTTGGCTAAATCCATTAGATTTACAGGATTGGAATCAACCGGATAATAGTATGAAAGATTATCAAACATATTGCTCTAAAGTATATCGGTGCCGTTCTGCTAGTGACTTGCAGAGAGTTGTAAAGGATGTTTTTTAGAGGAGGCAAAGCTCATATTAATTTTTTTAGCGACAATCTTCTTAATTACCCTTACTCAGCTTATTTTTTTGGGATCTGTAATTTTCTTAGAGAATAGGGATCCAACGAAAACTATAATTTGGCTTTTAATTTTGGGAGCTTTGCCCGTTTTGGGGGCATTACTTTATGTTCTGTTCGGACGCGTTGCGCGGAAACGCCGACTGTCGCGTCATAAGCAAGTGAGACAGGAACAAACCGAGGAAATTCTAATGGACAGACAAGTTAGACCGAGCGCAGAAGATGTCGACCAAGCAGGCGAGAGTCCTATGAACAAGAAGTTGGCCCGACTTTTACTAAACGACGCTAATGCGCCCCTGACGCTTAATAATCGTTCTGAAGTGCTTACTAATGGAAAGAAGACGTTTAGGGCACTATTTTCGGCAATCGAGAACGCTAAGGATCACATCCATTTGGAATATTATATATTTCATAATGATGCGATTGGGAGAGATATCCTGAACCTCTTGATGCGGAAAGCGTCTGAAGGGGTCAAGGTTCGTGTCCTCGTGGATGGTTTAGGGAACCGGTCCTTAGAGAAACGATTTGGAGAGTTGCGGAAAGTAGGGGTTGAGACAGCAGGGTTCTATCCTGTCCGCTTTCCTTTTTTATCGAGGAGACTTAACCTGCGCAATCACCGCAAGATTGTGGTGGTTGATGGTCAGGTAGGTTTTCTCGGAGGCTTAAATGTTGGGGATGAATATTTGTCCCGAAATAAAAAAATCGGATTTTGGCGGGATACTTTCCTTAAGCTAGAGGGAGATTCGGTTAATTTTTTACAAACAGTTTTTCTAAATGATTGGAATGTTGTAACGCGTGAGGAAATTAATGGCGCGCAGTACTATCCCCGACCACAGCAGTTGGGATTCCAACTCACTCAAATAGCAGCTACTGGTCCAGATTCGGATTGGGGATCTATGTTGCAAATTTTCTTTGTGGCCTTAACAAGTGCTGAAAAGACTATCTATATTGAAACTCCTTATTTCATACCGGATGAAGGGTCTGTTATGGCCTTAAAAACCGCGGCACTCAGTGGCTTAGATGTTCGAATTATTCTCCAAGGAATTCCGGACCACATGCTCACTTACTGGGCATCTCATTCCTATATTGAAGAATTATTAGAATCTGGCGTCAAAATCTATCGTTATAAAAAGGGAATTCTCCATGCCAAAATCATGATTCTCGATAGTGAAATCGGTGTGGTAGGCTCGACTAATTTTGATATCCGCAGTTTTAGCTTAAATTTTGAAATCAGTGCCTTTATTTATGAATATGCCTTTGCACATCGACTGGAACAAGACTTTCATCAAGATATTGAAGATAGTGAAGAACTTGTGCTAGAAGAGTTTAAATTACGTCCGTTATCAAATCGGCTTAAAGAATCAAGTGCTCGTTTGTTTTCCCCGCTCTTATAGCTAACGGATTGATCTTTGCATAAATCCCACCTCATACAATAAATCAATAAATCGTTAGTGAACTCGTTTATCTAAGCTGACCATCGAGATTTCGGTGTGGGCATAAACGAAAAGAGGCTATAACAAACTATTTGATTGTTTGTTGTAGCCTATAGTGTATTTTGGGAATTTCGAGAGTATTTATTCTAAAAAATCCTCTTTACTTTCACGTGCAAGCGACCAGCGCAGTTTAATCGCTTGCAAAGCTACGCTATAACTGGGTTGATCCCAACTTTCCAAAGCGCGATCTAAATCAAAGCTAGTACTAGCCATGAACAAATGCTGTGCAAGTAGTATTAGCGATTTATGATTACTGGCAAAACCTTGTTCCAATATTTTATCAAAATCGATTTCTTCTAAAGTAGTATGTCTTTTTGTGGCTGACCAAATTTCCTTGGCGGAAGTAAGAATGTAATAGGCTGAATAGTAGGCAGACTCGTTTGATTTTTTCTGGGCTAAAAGCGCTAAGAAATGCTCTTTGTGTTGGCTACTTGCGTAGTAGATTTGTTCAAAATTCATTAGATAATCAGTCTCCCTTAATTATGAAGTCACGCTGTTCAATTTAAGCTGAACGAGTTTCCCTAGTTTAGTATACACTTAATGGTTAGTGACTAACAATCATTATCCCTATAATTTCCTTACTTAATATAGATGCGCAATCTCAAGTTAAGAAATACTATGCTTAGGAAAGTGATGTCGTCATAGTGAAATAGGTTTTTTGACAGCTTTCATGGTATATTAGACTAAGTTTTAGTAAACTTTGATGCAATTCGAAGAGTAGATATTGGAACAGGAGTTGAAGTAACGCATATGGCATCGCACTCAAAAGTACGTCGTACCGAGAAAATTCTACGCTTATTTGCTGGCTTCCTCCTGGAGATTGCCTGGTATAAAGTTTTGACTATAGTTTATGGCTCTCGAACAGAGGCGCGACTGACTCAACTTTATCGTAACCAAGCGATTCGTTTTCGGGAGACAGCTCTAGAGTTAGAAGGACTATTAATCAAAGTGGGACAGTTTTTTAGTACCCGTGTAGATATGCTACCAGCGGAATATACTTCGGAACTAGCGTTGCTTCAAGATGAAGTGCCACCGGTAAGAACAGCCCATATCAAACGTGTGATCGCTAAAGAACTTGGTAATACGGTGGAAAACATCTATGCAGAGTTTGAGGACAAGCATATAGCTGCGGCTTCTCTGGGACAGGTACATCGCGCTGTCTTGCGTTCTGGTGAAGTTGTAGCTGTTAAAGTGTTGCGCCCGGGTATTGAGGAAATTATTGAAATTGATCTGGCTGCCTTCCGCGGTGTGATCTGGATGTTAAAGGTTTTCACAAAATGGGAGAAGTATGCGGATTTTGACGACATCTATGCTGAATTTGGTGCTACACTCCGAGAAGAGCTAGATTATCAGCAAGAGTTGGCCAATCTGGAACGGTTCCGGGCTAATTTCCAAGATGATCCGCTGATCACTGCACCGACTGTTTATCAGGAATACTCCAGACAGCGAGTTTTGACCATGGAATTTGTTAACGGGTATAAGGTAAACGACCGCGCAGGATTGCTGGAAGCGGGACTTGAACCTGAGACGGTTGCGGGTACGTTAGTGGATGCCTATCTAAAGCAAGCTTTGATTCACGGATTTTATCATGCTGACCCTCATCCGGGAAATTTGTTTGTGAGACCGGACGGTGGAATTATTTTTATCGATTTTGGTATGGTAGGACGGATTACCGATGCAAACAAACGGTCAGTTCGCAAACTGATCAGTGGAGTCATCAACAGTAATGCTGAGGAATTGTCTCAGGCACTGCAAGAAATGGGCTTTATCAAGCCTGCTGCTAACCTCTTAAGTTTACAAAAAGCCATTAACATTTTTCTACTCGAGCTTAAAGATGTTTCATTTGAGGAACTAGGTAACTTGCAGGTGGACAAGTTCTTGGGAGAATTGCGAGAATTCATTTACTCCGAACCATTTCAAATTCCAGCACATTACACCTTTTTAGGCAGGGCTGTTGGTACACTATCCGGGATTGCTGCGGGACTAGACCCAAACATGAATATTCTGTCAGTCATAAAACCTTATGCTAAGCAGGTCCTCGGTGAAGACTTCTCACCGTTACAATTGGTATGGCAGAAGACAAAAACGGTTGCTCTAGCAGCAGTAGAGATTCCACCTCTGTTAGAGAAAACTTTAAAGGATTTTCGTGCCGGTGATGTCCAAGTTAAAGTCGAGATGGGGCCGATCCTCAGGCAATTGAGATTTCAGGAGATCTTAGCTAACCGTTTGATGTGGACTGTTCTATTGGCCACCACTGGTATAGGCTATACAATTGTTATAAGCAATGGACAAGAGAGCTTAGCCACCAAGTTACTGTATCTCATGGGAGCATTTGGTTGCCTATTACTTAATAACTTACGTAAACGTGCCGAAAAACCGCTTAAATGGCATACACATCCCCAGCGTAGACATAAATCCTAGGTGTGCTAAAAGGTTCGAAATCGACAACGTCACATAATGAATTAATGTGTTTATGTCTGGAAAGTATCCCGGATAAAGTATAGAATAGAAGAATAAAGAAAACTTACTCAGTGCGAGATGAATTCAATTGAGTTTAGACATTCTGAAAGTTAAGTTGTTGTTAAGGTGTGAATTTAAACAGAGACTCGATGATCTTATACGGGTAAGATAAAAATTGTTGGGAGGGTTTAAGCATGAGTGACAAAGAATTCGGTATTAAATTTACAAAAACCGATAATGGATTTAAGATTGAGGTGAGCGGGGATGAGGAAATTGTGAAAGCTCATCACGAGATGGCGGATGCCTGGAGTGAGTTTATGAGCAAAGCGCGTCAAGTTGCTAAAGCACATCATCAAAATCACCATCGCCATCATCATGGATGTTGTGAACACGAAGTAAAAAAAGAGGACATTGACCTTAAAACTGAATAAATATTGAGTTTAATTTAAGCCGGAGTACAGAACTCCGGCTTTTTCGATCGATAACTATTAATAACTCTCAGGGACAAGTGGAGTGGAAGGGGACAAGAAACCTGTCCCCTTGTCCCACTTATCGCTTATTTGTGTATATCGCGAGCGAGGATGGCTGCACCTAAAGCTGCAGTGATAACGGGCTCACGGGATACAAGTAGGGGATAGCCTAGTTGTTTGGCCAGAGCATTAACAACTCCTTGATTATGTGCAACTCCTCCAGTAAATACGATATCAGGTTCCAAGCCAGTACGCCTGGTCATAGAAGCCACCCTACTGGCAACTGAATCACAGACGCCGGCTAAGATATCGGACTTTTTAGCACCAGATGATACGTGAGAAATGATTTCTGACTCAGCAAAAACTGTACAAAATGATGAAATTTGGGCTGGATTTTCTGAGCCAGAGGCTAACCTCCCAATTTCTTGCCATTCTACTTCTAAAGCTGAGGCCATTACTTCCAGAAACCGACCTGTTCCGGCAGCACATTTGTCATTCATGGCAAAGTCTGCGACCTTACCGCTAGGCATTAGTTTTATCACTTTGCTATCTTGACCGCCAATGTCAATAACGGTTCGGGCACTTGGGAAAAGATGGCTAATCCCTTTAGCTTGACAAGTGATTTCCGATACTTCACGGTCTGAGGGAAAGCTGACCCGGCCATAACCGGTGGCAACCGTGGCGCTCACATCATGAGACGTTAATATAGAATCGGCGAGAAGCTGGTCCTTTAGGCGTGTAGCGACGTCCCGTCCGCTGAAGCCGGCTCGGGTCATCGCCGTACCGAGGATTTCTAAGTCATCGTTCAGGAGGACAACTTTAACGGTCAGGGACCCAATATCTACTCCAACAAAGTACTTTTGCATGTAATTCCTCCCAGCATGGCTCGAATGGGGCTATTTAATCAAACGTTTCTAAGAAAGCCTGAACTCGATTGCGAACAGGTTCTTCCGCATAAGATCGAGGGTCGGCCATATCTGCTTCAATCATTAATCCTGGAACACCTGTTTCAAGCATCACTTTTCTTCGGATAACTTCTTGAACTAACGAATATGGCTTACAAGAACGATTAGAATGCATTACAAAACCATCCGCCTTATATTCATGGATTAAATCAATCAACTGATTGGCTCTGAACTCGGGGGAGCGATTGAGGAAAACTTCTGTGTATGTCGCAGCCAAGCTCTCCATTGGTGTACCGGGAGCTTGCTCAACCGCCCAGCCACCACTGTAGGTATCAGTGACAAAGCAGGCGCCTTTCTCAGCAAACATCTTATAAAACGTAAATAATTGTGGCCAGATGGCGATGTTATCCCAGACTAAACGGATTCGTTCGTTTTCGACAGCCCCCTGTGCTTTCTCTACACGCTGTTGGACTTCCGCTTTGAGCTTACGGTAATAGTCAATTCCTCCTTGTGAGCCTCGAAGAACTACGATGGGCGCCATATGGATAAAGAGATCTGGTGCATTAAGGGGAGAGGGGCTAGCCTTGCAGTACTGGCGAGTTTCTTTCCAGAGTGACGTGATTTCTGCGCTAAGACGCATTTGTTTAGCTAAATTCTTTTCATTAAATTGACGCTCTGTTATTTTTTCCAGATCAGCGACCATCGCATATAATTGTTCTAAGACGTAGTCTTTTGCTTGCGTTGTTAATTCAGCTGTGAGAAAAGGTGTATCTAAAACCAGCAGAGGAATATTAAAATGGCGGGCTAATGCTTCGTACCACTTGAGCACAGTTCCGCAAATATTATTACAAGCGACCAAAAGGTCGGGTTTAGGCATCCCTCCCAAAGGTGCTAGGTCTGGTCTTAGAACTCCTCCAATATTTGACCGAGCGTAGGAACAAAGGTCCTGAGAATATCCAGCTGCTTCAGCGATTTCGCACAAGGCTACGGTTGATTTTCGAGCACTGTAAATAGCAGCATATTGTTCAGGATACGCGGAATGAATGTTAAAGGCCCGCAAGAGTTCGACTGGTGCTCCACTAGTGACCCAAGCCAAAGGACGCCTCAAGAGTTTGCCCCAGTAGCGATGATAATTCGTAATTGCATAATATCGTCCCATAGTTTTCTGGAGCGCTTTGACACTTCCAAGGGGGCGGTAGTTGCGTTTTGCCATGTAATTCTCTCCTTTTACAAGTCAGGATCTTGTTGGATGCTTTCTAGGAAGGCTTGGAGCCTCGTTCTCTCTTGTCCGCCGACATCTGCGCCATCAAGTTCAAGGGTTAAGGTACGTATACCCAAATCTCGAAACTGCTTAGAGAGCTCTACCGCGTCCCAGGCATGGGGTTCACAGTATTTGCGGATGATGATAATAGCGCATTTAGCTTGGCGTTGC
>CAKMJS010000114.1 GCA_927405585.1 uncultured Desulfosporosinus sp. | reverse complement strand
CGCTGGGGCTAATACCGTCTTGGTGTCGAATCGGTCGTATGAAAAAGCGGTTAGCTTAGCAAAGCAATGCTCCGGTCGCGCGGTACATTTTGATGAGATGGATCAGTATCTCGCGGAAGTTGATATTGTGATATCCGCAACAGCTTCAAAACATTTTGTGTTACTTCCGGACCTCATGCAGGAGATCATGAACCATCGTAAGGAACGTCCGATGCTGCTCATAGATATTGCGGTGCCGCGCGACATTCACCCTGATGTGGGGGCGATTCCCCATATTACGTTATTTGATATTGATGATTTGCAGGGCGTTGTCGATCGCCATCATCAAGAACGTGAATTAGCCGCACTCAATGCGGAAAAGATTATAGATGAGGAGATGATGCTTTTTCTTAAATGGCATAACTCCTTGCATGTTGTTCCAACTATTTTAGCCTTACAAAAAAAAGGGCAAAAAATGAAAGATTCTCTATTAGAGAGATCGCTTGAGCGCCTAGGTGAATTAACGCCAAAACAGGAGAAGATTATTCGTGCTATGGCCAAATCTATTGTCAACCATCTTTTGTATACGCCAATCACGAATCTAAAAGAGTATGCCACAACAAGTCAAGGTCATCTTTATACTGAGATTTTGCAAAATCTTTTTGATTTGGATAATATAGAAGAAGTCAAACACTCTACCAATCGTGAAATATAGTTCAGGGCATGTAGACCATAGGAGGGCAGAATGAAAAGCATTCGTATTGGAACCCGGGACAGTCAATTAGCAATGTGGCAAGCTGAATGGGTAAAAAGTCAATTAGCAATGTTTTATCCAGAGTATATATTTGAGCTTGTTCCAATGAAAACTAAAGGGGATAAAATTCTAGATGTTCCTCTTTCTAAAATTGGAGACAAAGGTTTATTTACGAAGGAATTAGAACAAGGCCTATTAAATGATGAGCTTGATATGGCAGTCCATAGCCTCAAGGACATGCCAACTATCTTACCAGACGGTTTAACCATTAGCACCTTTTGTGAGAGGGAGGAACCGAGGGATGTTTTTCTCAGCAAGCACGGAATCCCTCTTGAAGATTTGCCCACGGGGGCGCTCATAGGCACAAGTAGTCTGAGACGAATATCACAACTCAAACACTATCGTCCTGATTTTAACTTTTTGGATTTACGGGGGAATCTTCAAACGCGCTGGAAGAAGCTAATCGAATCTAATATGGATGGGATTGTTCTGGCTGCTGCTGGTGTGAAACGGCTAGGCTGGGAGGGGCGTATCACTCAAATTCTGTCAGAAGACATGATGCTTTCGGCAGTTGGTCAGGGTTCAATTGCCATTGAAATAGTAGAGCAACGAACGGATATTCAGGAGTTATTATTTCCACTTAATCACTATGAGACAGAACAAGCAGTGCGTGCAGAACGTGCTTTGATGCGCAAACTAGAAGGTGGCTGCCAAGTTCCCATTGGAGCATTAGCACAAGTGGTAACTGGACAGATTATCCTTAGAGGGATGGTGGCGAGCTTAGATGGGGTTCGCTTAATTAAAGCAGAAGCCAAAGGGTCAGATCCTGAAGCAGTGGGAATAGAAGTTGCGGAACGGCTGGTTGAGCTCGGGGCTACGAAAATTTTGGCTGAAATAAGATCGTAAAGGGGAACTTTTTGATACAAGAGGGCGGGTTCCCTGCAAAGCTCGTCGCAGTCCCCTTGCACCACACATCACCCTATGAATCTTTGCATCGTAGGGAATGTCGTAAATAATTGGAGCAGGAGAACCTTCCCGTGCTTCATGTGAATAGGAGTTGTTCAGTTTGACAAAGGGATATGTTTATCTAGTGGGTGCTGGTCCAGGAGACCCGAAGTTGATCACCATTAAAGGGTCGGAATGTATTGCAAAAGCTGAGGTATTAGTCTATGATCGCCTAGCATCGCGGCGGCTCTTAAGGTTAGCTCGCCCGGAGTGTGAAATGATCTATGTAGGGAAATCACCGGATCGCCACACACTGAGACAAGAAGAGATTAACCAACTCCTAGTGGATAAGGGGCTAGAAGGGAAAATCGTGACCCGCCTCAAAGGGGGGGATCCTTTTGTTTTTGGCCGGGGAGGCGAGGAAGCAGAGGCACTACTAGATGCAGGTATACAGTTTGAAGTTGTGCCGGGCATCACCTCAGCCATCGCTGTTCCAGCCTATGCTGGTATCCCGGTGACCCATCGAGATTTAACAACGTCGTTTGCAGTGGTCACGGGTCATGAAGATCCAACCAAGAATGAAACGACCATTCATTGGGATCATCTCGCGCAATCGCACGGGACGCTGGTTTTCCTGATGGGCATGTCAAACCTCCCCCTAATTGCAGAAAAACTGATGGCCAATGGTAAAAAGCCTACGACTCCAGTTGGAATTATCCAATGGGGTACCCGACCAGAGCAACGTACGCTCGTGGGCCAACTGGATACGATTGCAGCCGAGGTTAAAGAACAGGGCTTTACGAACCCCTCTATCATTATTGTCGGCGAAGTCGTCACGTTACGGGAAAAGCTCCAGTGGTTTGAAAAGAAACCACTGTTTGGGCAGCGGATCGTTGTGACTCGGGCGCGTCATCAGGCGAGTGAATTGTCACAGGCTATTGAAGATTTGGGAGGAGAAGCTTGGGAATTTCCGATGATTGAAATTGCCCCTCCTACGGATAATAATTATTTGATTAAAGTCATTAACAACCTAAAATGCTTTCAGTGGCTCGTCTTTACAAGTGTGAACGGGGTTGAAGGTTTTTTTGCTGAGCTCAAGAATCAAAAGCGAGATGTGCGAGATTTAGTAGATATTGAAATCGTTGCCATCGGGCCCGCAACACAAGTGGCCATAGAGCAAAGAGGACTACGCGCTTCATATGTACCGGAAGAGTACCGGGCAGAGAAAATCATTGAAGGTTTGTCGGGCCGTATAACCTCTGGTCAAAGATTAGTGCTCGCAAGGGCAGAAGAAGCAAGAGACGTTTTGCCAAAATTCCTTAAGGCCATGGGCGTGGATGTCTGGGATGTACCTGTGTATAAGACGGTCATTGGTAGTGCTAACCGTGAAGAATTGAAAGGCTTGCTGAGAGATAAAGAAATCCATTCAGTCACCTTTACAAGTTCTTCGACAGTGCGTAACTTTGTAAGCTTGATAGATGGAGATGTGTCTCTATTGGACAATGTTTCGCTCTATTCTATTGGGCAGATCACAAGTGCAACGGCTCAAGAACTTGGTCTCACAATTTATAAGGAAGCAGCGCAATCTACGATCTGTGGGTTGGTACAAACATTACTGGAGGGAAATAAAACATGATCAGCGTAACAAAGCTTTTATTTGATACCGACTATTTCGGAGATTCTCTACGTTATAACAAAGACTCTCATGGCGCTCGCAACGGAACAACCACGCTTTCAGGGCCTGTTGTGGTTTGGAATTCGACCAAGACTTGTAATTTAAAATGTGCGCACTGTTATATGGAATCGGATGCTCAAAAGTACGAGGGAGAAATGACCACAGAAGAAGCTAAGCGCTTTATCGATGACCTTGCTGAATTCAAGTCTCCTGTTCTACTTTTCTCTGGAGGGGAGCCGTTAATTCGGCCCGATTTTTTTGAGTTGGCAGAGTATACCATCTCAAAAGGGCTACGAGCAACACTGTCTACGAATGGCACGCTAATTACGCCGGAAGTAGCGAGGCGCATTAAAGACATTGGGATCTCTTATGTTGGCATTTCATTAGATGGACTTGCTGATGTAAATGACAAGTTCCGAGGTAAAGAAGGTGCCTTTAAGGCAGCAATGCAAGGGATACAAAACTGTGTCGCAGTAGACCAACGGGTAGGACTACGTTTTACAATTAATCACCACAATATTAAAGAACTAGATAAGATCTTCGATTTTATCGAAGCAGAGAATATTGATCGGGTTTGCTTTTACCATCTAGTCTATTCTGGTCGAGGTAACCAAATGATTGCCGAAGATGTGACGCGGGAAGAATCACGTCAAGCAATGGATACGATTATTCGCAGAACCCGAGATTTTGAGGCACGCGGCTTGAAAAAGGAAATCCTAACTGTCGATAACCATTGCGATGGCGTGTATATGTACGTACAGGCCTTAAAAGAGGATCCAGCTAGGGCAGAGAAGATCAAAAGTCTGATCGGTTACAATGGTGGGAACCGTTCAGGGATCGCCTTCGGTGAAGTTGACCCGCAAGGTTACGTGCATCCTGACCAATTCACCCAGCATATTTCTTTTGGAAATGTACGAGAACGTAAAATTGCAGAGATCTGGACTGATGTAACCCATCCCATTTTAGCGGGACTTAAGGACCGTAAAGCGTTGCTCAAAGGGCGCTGTGCGGCTTGTCAATACCTTGACATGTGTAACGGCAATTTTCGGACCCGAGCGGAAGCTGTCACTGGGGACTTCTGGGAGTCTGATCCGGCCTGCTATTTGACAGATGAAGAGATCGGCTTGAAATAAGTCCGTGAGGGCACGCGGGATGGATCCAAACCTTGCAAACCCTGCGTAAAGGCAGGATACATGTAAGAACCGTCCCCACTTGCATTACAGGAGGTACAAATGATGGAGCTGAAAAGACGTCCCCGCCGGTTACGGGCGAATGAAGCGATTCGCAGCATGGTTCGAGAAAACCATATCCGAGTTGAGGACTTGATTTATCCGATGTTTGTTATGCCGGGAGAGAAGAAGAAGATAGAGATTTCGTCCATGCCTGGCGTCTATAACTTTTCACTGGACGAGTTTGTAATAGAGCTTGGGGAGATTGTGAAGCTAGGAATCCCGGCGGTATTATTATTCGGAATACCAGAGAGCAAAGATAGTATTGGCTCAGGGGCTTACCATGAACACGGGATTGTTCAGGAAGCGGTGCGCATAGCTAAGCAGCATTTTCCAAAATTATACGTCATTACCGATGTCTGCTTGTGTGAATATACCGATCACGGGCATTGTGGCTTAATTGAAGATGGACAAGTCTTGAACGACCCAACACTAGACTTGCTTGCCCAGACTGCGATTTCCCACGCGCGAGCAGGCGCGGATATGGTTGCTCCCTCGGATATGATGGATGGACGAGTTGGGGCGATTAGAGAAGGAATAGACAAAGCGGGATTCTCTCATATCCCCATCATGGCGTATTCAGCTAAGTTTGCCTCCGGCTTTTATGGACCCTTCCGCGAAGCAGCGGGATCAACCCCTCAGTTTGGAGATCGCAGAACCTATCAGATGGACGCGACCAATGGCAACGAAGCGATGTTGGAAACAGCCCTGGATATTGAAGAGGGTGCAGACTTAATTATAGTGAAGCCTGCCATGGCCTATGGCGATATTATCTATCGTACCAAAGAGAGGTTCGGAGTACCCGTTGTAGCGTATAACGTCAGCGGTGAATATGCGATGGTGAAAGCAGCTGCAGCGAACGGATGGATTGATGAGAAACGTATTGTTTTGGAGGCTTTGGTGGGTATGAAACGTGCGGGAGCAGCTTTGTTAATCACGTATCATGCCTTAGATGTTGCGCGGTGGATTAGAGAGGAGGGACAAGCATGATCGTTTCATGGAACACTACGAACGACTGCAATATGTACTGTGACCATTGCTATCGTGATGCAGGGTGCAAAGCAGAAGATGAACTCAGTACTTCTGAGGCAAGAACCTTGCTTGAGCAAATTGCTAAAGCTGGTTTTAAGATTATGATTTTTAGTGGGGGAGAGCCCCTGATCAGGACGGATATCGTCGAATTAGTCGCTTATGCAACCTCCTTAGGATTACGTCCGGTGTTTGGGACGAACGGTACTCTGCTCACGCTAGAATTAGCCCAACAACTAAAAGAAGCTGGCGCTATGGGAATGGGCATTTCTCTAGACTCACTGGACAAGAAAAAGCATGATGATTTCCGTCGATTTCCAGGTGCGTGGGATGGAGCAGTTCGGGGAATGAAAATCTGTAAAGAAATTGGCCTCCCGTTCCAAATTCACACGACGATCATGGATTGGAATGTGCATGAAGTGGAAGCAATTACGGATTTCGCTGTCGAACTAGGCGCAGTTGCTCACCATTTCTTTTTCCTCGTTCCGACGGGTCGTGCGGTTTCGATCGAGGAAGAATCGCTCAAGGCGGAGGCCTACGAGGAAGTCCTTACTCGTATTATGGAGAAACAAAAGACCGTTGATATAGAACTAAAGCCCACTTGTGCCCCTCAGTTTATGCGTATCGCTAAGCAAATGGGAGTAGATATGCGCTTTAGCCGTGGTTGTTTGGCAGGAACACACTATTGCATCATCGGACCGAAAGGGCAAGTTCAACCTTGTGCTTATCTAAATATCCCCTTAGGAGATGTTCGCCAGACTCCGTTTGATGAAATTTGGCGTAATCATGAAGTGTTTAACACCCTACGTACTCTCGATTATAAAGGCGGGTGCGGCTCTTGTGAGTTTAAGCGTGCTTGCGGCGGTTGTCGTGCACGGGCTGCCTATTATAATGAAGGAGATTACATGGCAGAGGAGCCGTGGTGTTTATACCATGGAAGGAAGGGGGTTTAGTATGGATTCGACGGATCGAGCCCTGCTAAATGCCATCCAAAACCATTTCCCTATAGCGGTTCATCCCTACCAAATTCTCGGTGAAACGGTGGGAACGACAGAGGAAGATGCTTTTCAACGCATTCAACGTCTTCGCGAGGAGGGAATTATTCGTCGTTTAGGTGGAGTCTTTGATTCGCGACGTTTAGGGTACTATAGTACCTTATGTACTGCTAAGGTTCCAGAGGAGAAGATTCCGACCTTGGCTAAACTATTAGACGGGCTTACCGGTGTGACCCATAACTATATTCGCAACCACGAGTATAACGTATGGTTTACGTTGATTGCTCGCTCGAAGGCAGTTGCTGAAAGCACACTTCAAACGATTCGGGATGTCTTGGGAGTAACAGAAATTTATAGTTTGCCAGCAACTCGGCTTTTTAAAATTAATGTCAATTTTGATTTTGATACTGATACTAATGCTGATTCTGCGACCAATGAAGATATTGCTCAAGTCGAGGGAATGGACTCCTTTGTGGCGGTTTCCAGCGAGGAGACGGACTTGAGTGGACACGTTCACGGAGTACCACTCCCCCTAGAAGAAGTGGGAGTATCAGAATTGAGGAACGTTAAACTGAAAGATAATTCTCCGTATATGCTAAACAGCGAAGATATTGACCTTATTCGAGTATTACAAGGGAATCTGCCGGATTCGATAACTCCCTATAACGTACTTGCAGAAAATCTCCATTGGCAGGTTGATGATCTCATCGCCATTGCCCATCGTCTATTGGATGCAGAAGTTATTCGCCGTTTTGGTGCGGTTCTACGCCATCAAAAAGCAGGTTATGTGGCCAATGCTATGGGGGTTTGGCAGGTTGATCCAGCACAGGCGGCAAAGGTCGGGGAAATCATGGCGCAGTTCAAAGAAGTGAGCCACTGTTACCAAAGACCAACCTTGCCTGACTGGCCGTATTCCCTCTTTACCATGATTCATGGCAGGACCGTTGAGGACTGCGGAGAGGTCATGAAAAGAATATCTCTGGCAACAGGAGTAACATCGTATTCCATGCTCTTTAGTACCGCTGAATTAAAAAAGAGCAGCATGCAATATTTTCTAGACGATGAGACAAACTAGATAGGAGGAATTCGGTTGAGTTTCGTAGATGAGAAAAGTCGCCTTGCCTTTGCTAAAGCACAACGAGTCATTCCTGGTGGCGTAAATTCGCCTGTAAGAGCGTTTAAATCAGTTGGGCGAGACCCAGTATTCATAGATAGGGGTGAAGGGGCTCATATCTGGGATATCGATGGTAACCGCTATATTGACTTTGTCGGTTCTTGGGGGCCACTCATTGTGGGTCATGCACACCCTGACGTGGTTGCGGTGATTAAACGAGTCGCCGAACGAGGAACGAGTTACGGCGCGCCAACCGAAGTTGAAACGGTCTTAGCTGAAGAAGTTCTGAAGGCCTATCCTTCGATGGAAATGGTCCGCATGGTCAACTCTGGGACGGAAGCAACGATGAGTGCCTTGCGTTTAGCGCGCGGTGCCACGGGTCGGACAAAGATTGTTAAGTTTGAAGGCTGCTACCATGGGCACGCAGATCAACTACTGATTAAAGCCGGGAGTGGAGCGTTGACGTTGGGTGTTCCTACCTCTCCAGGCGTTCCGACTCAAGTTGCTGCTAGCACCATTTCGGCTCGTTTTAATGATCTGGCAGGCTTACAAGAGATTTTTCAGCGTGAAGGGGAAGAGATTGCTTGTGTAATTCTCGAACCAGTCGCTGGGAACATGGGTGTCGTCTTACCGGAGGAAGGGTTCTTACAAGGAGTTCGCCAATTAACCAAAGAGTACGGGGCATTGTTAATCTTTGACGAAGTGATGACCGGATTTAGGGTCAGTTATGGCGGAGCACAAGGCTTTTACGGAATTGATCCAGATTTGACTTGTCTCGGTAAAGTGATCGGTGGTGGACTTCCAGTGGGGGCTTATGGAGGGAAACGCCGTTTCATGGAACAAATTTCTCCAAGTGGCCCGATTTATCAAGCGGGCACACTTTCAGGGAATCCGTTAGCGATGAACGCTGGATTAGCAACGTTGAAATTGTTGCAACAACCAGGAACGTATGAAGCTTTAACAAGTAAGACAACCCGGTTAGCGGAAGGATTAAAGCAACTTGCCCAAGAGGCTGGATTACCTGTCTGGGTGAATGCCGTTGGGGCTATGTTCTCTGCTTTTCTTACAGACACTCCAGTTAAGGATTATGCCAGCGCTTGCACATCAGATGTAGAACGGTTTGCTAAGTACTTCTGTGGAATGTTAGAACGGGGCATTTATTTAGCTCCCAGTCAATATGAAGCGGTTTTCTTATCCACAGCGCATACTGAGGCAGATATTGATTATGCGCTGGAACAGGCTCGAGCAGTTTTTAAAACTCTCTAACAACATCGAGGCTCGATGCTCGATGCTCGAGGTTCGAGGTTCGAATTTGTATGTTTTCTAACGAAAACAAGTTTATATTACGTTTTAACAAGGTTCTTTTATAAACTGTTCAGTTGCTAATTAATTATTTTGCAATTGTATAGGCTTGCTCAGAGATGTCAAAAACCTAATTAAAGGGGTGCCTTCCTATATGGAGCGCAAACGCGTTATAAGAACTCTCATATCGTTCGTCTTATTGGCAGCCTTGGTTGCAGTAATCTATATTTCTCAAAATCGCGATTCGTCTAACCCGCATGCGTCTATCCCCAGGGATACTTTTATTAATGGGCCCAAAGGGCATGGTTACACTGTGCAGAACAACCAGCAGCCATGGAAACAATGTTATGAGTGTCATGAAAAAAAGGGGCTCGGCGGTGAAACGTATTGTCAGAGTTGCCATGTTAAATCAGGTTTTCCGAATGTCGTTATACCGAAAGAGCCTTTGTAAGAAAGTCTGGAATTGGTTCTTGTAATTACCAGAAATAACAACTGATAAAAAAAAGTCTCACAGTACTCACCTTGAAAGCCTAATGGCATATTATGGAATACAAGGATTAGACTGGGAGGCGACTCGGCTTGAATGTAGCGGAACGGGTGGGCTTAATTGAGCGTTTAGAACAATTGAGGGATTCCAAAGTATTAGTATATTTTTCTTATTCACCTCTAGATGACACCATCTTAGTTCCACTCTACAAAGAATTGAAGGAAATTGGTCACACTAAAAAAATAGATTTGGTTTTGCACAGTTATGGGGGAGCGGTGGATACACCCTATAAAGTGGTGATGCTGATCCGAGAGTTTTGCGATGAATTCGCCGTTATTGTGCCGTTTGTTGCCAAATCTGCTGCTTCGATGCTTGTCCTCGGTGCAGATGAAGTTGTCATGGGTCCGATCTCCGAACTTGGTCCCATCGATCCCCTGGTAAAGCATCCAATCTATAAAGACATCTTAGTACCGGTTCAAGCAGTGTGGTATTGTTTAGATTACTTGCAACGCTCGATTATTAATAGCCCTGATCCCGAAATTGCGTCTTTTATTGTAACCCCTCTCCTTGAAAAGCTTGATCCATGGCTAATCGGGGACTATGAAAAAACTATAAAGGCATCACGTCAATATGCAGAAAACTTATTATCGCGTTACATGTTAAAAAATGACCCAGAACGAGTATCGAACGTAACGCATGCTTTGACAGAAGGGTATTTTTCACATGGCTATCCGATTGGTCGTCGAGAGGCTAAAGATTTAGGGCTTAAAGTTACTGAAGCGCAGGGCGAATTATGGGATATTATCTGGAAATTGTATCTTTCCTACGAAGAACTCTTCAACGAAAAGGAAGAAGAGAAAGCAAGTCTTAAAACATCTGAGATATGATGAAGTAACAATATATAACTAGCTACTTTGTAAAGCTATCTTAGTGTCTTAAGTTTCTTATGTTTCCAGTAAAAATAAGTTGCGTGTTGTCCTTCAATACGATACTATAAGTCTGTGATAGTTTGCTATCTATTGAGTCAAATTGTTTTTAGGTAGTATTAATAATGGAGGTGGACAATTATGCTAATTACATTTGGCTTTCTTACGCCTATGACAGCAGGTATCATTCTTGTTGTTGCTTTGGTTATTTTTGGACCTGGAAAGTTGCCAGAATTGGGGAAGGCAATGGGCAAAGGGATAAAAGAATTCAAATCTGCCACTGACGGAGAAGAGAAAAAAGAAGAAGTTAAAGTTGAAAAAATAGAAAAAGAATAAGAGATTAAAAGTAAAAAATACGGTGCCGAAAATGGCCCCGTATTTTTTCTCTTGTTATTGAATTTGTCGCATTGAATTGTAGTGTATCGTAGCTTATTGAATTGTATCGTATCGTATAGATTCTGAAACAGTGACCTGTGTTATAACTGTAACGAGTTAAATTTGTCTTTGGCTTTTTGAACTTCTTGAGCTTCGGCATCGCTCGTAGGATACCAACCCTTTTGGCTCATGATATTATATAGATTTTCGTGAATGCTATGTTCTTCGGTAAGAATGCTTTTTAGGTTCTGCCTTAAATTAGCACACGTTGATTCCGTAATGAATGTATTCACAGTGGAAGTCAAGTGTTTTTCGCTTGTTAGCAAGTCTGTCACAATTTCTTGTTCTGACATTACATTTTGGTTATTCAACCTTATCCCATCCTTTCTTTTTGTCTATTGATGCGAATTCAAATAGTTAAGTAGAGTATCGTAGTGCTTACGATGTAGATTAGAAATGTTCGAAAGTTCGGTGCTAATCGTTCGATCTTGGACGGATTGAGCAGCTTGAGCAAACTTATGGACTAGTAGAGCTTCTGCCCCGAGTTGGTCATTTAAAATGGCCAGATTTTTAGCAGTGATTTCAGCGCTTGATGTGTTCATGATTAATTCTCCTCTCGGTACAATTTAACACATATATAGAATGCTCGAAACAGTTGGAAATATGCATAGAAGAAGCATTATTAGGGTTGAAGAAGAGCGTAATTTGGTAACACTATTTCATAGGATAAACGTTTAGGTTTGCAGAGTACATAGTACTACCCCACTGGTATATCTGTGGGAGTCTATGTTAGATAAAAGGAGAAGCGGTTAATGAATGCAGCGGTTGTGAAACCCATGAATCGAGTCAGGTTAATTTATCAGTTTGTAGTCCATGTCTTTCCGCTTGTAAAGCAGGAATTACTGGAATGGCAGCGGATTGCTTCGCAGTCTCCAGATCTCCGCCTGCGCCAGCAAGCCTCAGAGAGTATTCGAGCAAAAGCATTTCACTGCCAAGGGGGAAGTATCTATGCACTTTATCCTGGTGTGAATCGAGCTGAAGCCGTTCGATTTATCGTTGCTTATCAAACAATGAGTGATTATCTGGATAATTTGGTGGATAGTCTTGAGGTACAGGATGAATTGGCGTTTTCTCAGTTGCATTTGGCAATGTCAGAGGCCTTGTGTCCCAAGGTAACCCCATCGGATTACTATTTGTATTATCCTTATCGAGAGGATGGAGGATATCTAGAGCAATTGGTTACTACTTGCCAAGAGAGTCTTAAGAAGTTGCCGTCGTACAAGCTAGTTCAAGAAGAGGCCGTTCAATTAGCCAAACTCTATTCCCACTTACAAACCTATAAGCATTTAACGGTGGAAGAACGGGAAGCGAAAATGTTAAACTGGATCGCCCCATACTTAACGGACTACCCCGAGATAACTGCCTGGGAATTTGCTGCAGCGACAGGCTCAACCTTGGGAATTTTTTGTCTTTATGCTGCGGCCTTCAATCCTCAATTGACGGAGAGTCAAGGGCAGAAGATTCGGCAGATCTACTTTCCGTGGATCTGCGGCCTCCATATTTTACTGGATTATTTTATTGATTTACGTGAAGATAGAGAGACGAAGCAGTTGAATTTCGTAGCGTATTATCACAATTCTGAAGTGATTTATGAGCGACTATGCCTATTTGTAAAAAATTCGTTAGAGAAGACCCATCAGTTGGAGCATCCCAAGGTCCACCAAGCGGCTGTCGAAGGCCTTTTAGCCATGTATTTGTCCGATGAAAAGAGCAAAGATGGAGATATTTGGGCTGTCACAAAAAAACTGTTAGCAGAGAGCGGCTGGAGAGTTATCCTCCTCTACAGGTTGTGTTGCCAACTACGTAAGGTGAAGGTACTTTAAGGATAATGGGTTTATGAGACAGTACATAACGAAAATTCAAAAGGACCCACTATGAGGATTAAGGCTCATAGTGGCTCCTTCAATTCCTAGGTAGTACGCAGTAAGATAGAATCTGCCAAATCAACAAGGGTCGTTCGATAGGGGCTCCTAGGGATTTTTGTTAAGCTATCTTTAGCGTTACAAATACATTGAGTCGCAGTTAGATATGCATGATCGATGCACCCAGAGGAAATAAGGGCCTCTTTTATGCTTTGTATCCCTTGTCGATTAACCTTGCGTGTTTTCATGATTTCTTTAAGCCAGGTTCCATAGACAGGATTTTCCATGAGATAAAGAAACGGGAGTGTCATGTTACCATTTATGAAATCTGTTCCAACTGGTTTGCCAAGAGAGTCTGCATCGCCACTGATATCCAAAATGTCATCGGTGATCTGATAGGCGTAGCCAATATTTAGTCCATATTCACGCATCTGGGCCACTTCCTCTGGAAAGGCTCCTGCTAATATAGCCCCTGACTGACAGCATGCTGACAAAAGCTTTCCTGTTTTCTTGGTAATTCTTTGAAAGTATTGTTCCTGGCTGATAGAGCTAGAAAATTGCTCATTCGCCTGATTAACTTCTCCTTCACACATGGCTTGAATTGCTTCGACGAGGTAGGTCATACTCGAAAGTAATTGATGGGTAGATAAAATATTGAAGGCTTCAGCAAAGAGGTAATCTCCGGTCAGAATGGCTGCGTGATCCCCGTAGAGAGAGTTTATGGTTGGTTTTCCACGCCTGGTAGCTGATTTGTCGATAACATCATCATGAATAAGAGAAGCCATGTGAATAAGTTCGGCTGCAACGCCTGCTTGGATCATCTGTGGATTTAAGGGTGCAAAGCACATACCACTATAAAGAGTCAGGAGTGGGCGAACTCTTTTGCCACCAGATTGCAACAAACTAACACAGGTTTGTTGAATAAGTCCATCGGCTTTGTTGAGTACGGTTTGAAGCTTATCCTCAACAAAAAGCAGTTCAGGAAATTGAAGCGTGGAAATTAACGTGTCGGAAGTTGTATGAAGTTGTTGGTGTATACTCATAGCATCAGCCTCTGTCCTCTATAAAATATAAAAATACTTTAATATTATGTCATAAAGGGACAGATAGGATACCTAAACATAAAAAAAACGCTGGACGAGAAAGGTCCACTGGCCAGACTCGAACGAACGTTCGAGACTAGACACCGCCATGACACGAACAAGGACGTTCGAGATTAGAACACCGCCATGGATGGCAAGGAGTCGTGATGGCAAGGTGTCGTGATGACTTTTTGAGTAGAAATTAGTTTACGGGGAAATCTAAATACGTTCAAACTTGTAGTTTGTAAGAGATTCTAACATACGAGACACAGAGGAGGTTAAGTCAATGAGGACTGAGAATGACAAAGAACATGCTTCTCAATTAAATCGACAACCATGGGAGCCAGAAGGGGTCGTGAGTGTTATCAAGGATGACACAACGCCGAATTATGGTACTAATGGACGTAAGAATGCCAAAGGAGGGATGTTAACTTTAGAAGTGGATGAAATCTTTCATAATAAAGGGATCATGGAAGGAACCCAAGGGAAGGATTAGAAAAGGAAGAATTATATAGTTGCATAGCCCTATGAAAAAACAGAGACTCGTGACTTGAATTCATACACGAGTCCCTGTTTTTCGTTTACTGAAGAATTTTATCCATCGTAAGACTTCCACTTCTTCAAGTGGGAGTGGGTCCCTGTAGATCACCGAATTCTAAGGCGTTAAAGGTCTGACTTTCTTCAGTTTGAAAAATAATCTTAATAACGTAATGAAGATCAGGGTTAAAACACCGCATAGCAGAAAAGCAGTGTTTGCTCCAAAAAGATCCGTCGTTAAGCCAGCAAATATATTTCCGATGGGAGATGCCCCTGCAAAAACTAAAGAATATACGCTCATGACTCTGCCTCTGTATTCATCAATTGAAGTGATCTGCAAAGTTGAATTTGCTGTTGTGCTAAACCAGATATTGAATATTCCGGTGATCACTAACAAGATAGCAGTATAGTAGTATGATTTTGTGAAGCTAATTAAGATTAACATTAAGGAGACTACTATTGAACTTCTAAATAGAATTTTCATATTAGGACCTGATTTGCTTTTTAATGAAACCATTAAGGCTCCGGCTAATGATCCGACCCCTAAAGCCGACATTAAGAAACCATAAATTGTTTCCCCTTGAAAAAGTATATTTTTCGTGAAAACTGGAATCAATATATTAAAATTAAAGACAAAAATCCCGACAATTAAAACCATTAGTAGCGTTTGGAGTAATGCTGGTTCGCCGGCAATATATTTTAAGCCATCCTTAATTTCTTTGAGCATCTTGAAATCTGAGACTTTCTTTCTTACATAAGGTGTTACTTCAATCTTAAGCAAACTAACGATGACTGCCATAAAGCTAAATCCATTTAATAGGAAGCACCAACCAGCGCCAAACGATGCCATAATTAAGGCTCCTATGGCAGGTCCTAATATTCGGGCCAAATTAAAGGTAGCGGAATTCAGGGCAATAGCGTTCATCAAATCATCTTTGCCTGCTAATTCTATTGTGAAAGCCTGTCTTGTCGGCATATCAAGCGTATTCGAGAAACCTAAGATTAGCGCTAAAAAAAGAATGTATTCATATCTAACCGTGTGAGTGAAGACAAGTGCAGATAATGTAAAGGCTAGAAGCATTGAAGTGCATTGAGTCATTAAAATAATTTGCTTCTTGGGATATCGATCAATAATAACGCCAGCAAACAGTGAAAAAATGGTGATGGGTAAAAACTGAATTGCCCCTAAAATGCCTAAGAGGAGAGGGGACCCAGTTAAGGAAAGCACGAGCCATGTTTGTCCAATACTCTGCACCCATGTTCCGATCAAAGAGACGCATTGACCGTACCAATAAATTCTGAAATTTTTATGGGTTAAGGCCGGAAAATTCGTGCCAAGCAACGTTTTAGTGTATTTATAAATATGCATGAGTACCCTCTATTTCATGAAAGGTTTGCCCTGAATTGGTTTATTACATAATTATACCATATAGTACCCATCAGTTCTTTTTGTAATAATAAAATATTATAATGGGTCTTAGGAGGAGGGTTGTAGGGAACAATTATACGTTAATTTCATTAACTAAGTAACATTTGACTCGAAATAATCAAGATTTTATTAATTTTGACATATGATAAATTGATTATGACCATATTGACAGCTAATTGACATTTAATCACAATAATGCTACTGTTGATATACATAATATTTGATAATGTAATCAGTAACAACAGACAGGATTCAAGTGAAATTAAACACTTGCCATAGTTTCCTTGAAAAAAAGTAAATACTTTAGTTTACGAGTAGATGATACTGAAGCACCTGGAAAAATGGAGGATTGTACTAATGGAATATTTAAAGGCAGGTCTATTAAAATTTAGGACACAAGACTATGAGGAACATAAAAACTTATTTTGTCGTTTAAAAAGGCATCAGGAACCTCATACATTATTCATTACCTGCTCTGATTCACGAGTGGTTCCGCAACTGATCACAAAATCATTACCTGGGGAACTGTTCGTGGTTAGAAACATCGCTAACATCATTCCCAAATATAAGGAAGCCCATGAGTACGTAGCCACTACTTCAGCGACGACCGCCGCTATTGAATATGCAGTCAAGATCTTGAAAGTAAAAAGTATTATTATTTGTGGGCACTCTAACTGTGGGGGGTGTAACGCAATCCATTATCCAGATGAGTTGCTTAATGAAATACCTGCTACCAAAAAATGGTTAGAGTTATCTGAAAATGTTAAAACAAGAGTTACTGCGGAAATGGAATATAATAATAAAACAGAAGATATGGAATATAGGGAATGGCTAACCGAGCAAATGAACATTGTCGAACAGATAAAACATTTGTTAACATATCCTTACGTCGTAGAACGTTTTAACAACAATGAACTCGAAATTATTGGAATGTATTACACAATTGAGACAGGCGAAGTGTTTATTTACGACTCCCATAAAGGATCCTTCGAATTGGCGAACTAATCATCAGGAATATGTTAAAAGCTGTTACTGCATGCGGTAATAGCTTTAGTTTTTAGAATGTATACATGCAAGAACACAAATAATCAGCAGGAAATAAGCATTTATACGAGAATACTACGTAATTAGTGTTGTTAATTACAATATATAATTGAACATCCGGGAATACTTGAACTGATCGGTGATAAAAAGGAAGGGGTCAAAAAATCAATGCCTAATAAGGAAATGCTTCTCATCCCAGGGCCTACACCCGTTGTGGATGAAATCTATGAAGCCTTAGCAAGTGAAACTTACGCTCACACAGATCCACGGTTCGTAAAGATTTTCAAAAACAGCCTTGAATTAACGAAGAAGCTATTTAACACAGAGGGAGAAGTGTTCGTAATTTCCGGCTCAGGGACGCTGGCTATGGAAATTGCGCTAATTAATACTGTCGCTCCAGGGGAAAAATTGCTGGTAATAAGCCATGGCTATTTCGGTGACCGCTTTATCCCGCTGGCGAGAGCTTTTGGCATCCAAGTAGAAACTCTTCAGGCGGAGTGGGGACAGCATATTCAAAAGGAATTAGTCGAAGAGAAATTGGCTGAGGGCGGCTTTAAGGCTGTAACAGTCACCCATGTTGACACCTCGACGGGCGTAATGGCGCATTTAGAGGAATTGGTGCCTGTGGTTAAAAAAGCAGGAGCGCTCTTTATTCTTGATGGTGTTTGTGCAGCCGCTGCCACTGAGGAGGATATGCAGAAGACTTACGGACACCCTGATTACAAGTTGGACGTTGTGTTTACTGGCTCGCAGAAAGCAATTGGAGTTCCACCGGGACTGGCAATTTTGGCATTTGGACCCAAGGCCTTAGCCGCCCGTGAAGCCATGACTAGCGTCACTGGGTATTATGCGGATATCAAAAACTGGATCCCAATTATGAATGACCCTGGTAAGTATTACGCAACTCCCCCAGTGAACATGATTTATGCCTTTAATAAAGGCATGGAGATCGTCATGGCGGAAGGGCTAAGTCAACGGTTCCGTCGCCACAGCGCTCTAGGACGAGCTGTAAGAGCTGGCTTAGGGGTTTATGGTATGAAGCCTCTAGCAGCAGAGGAAGTAGCAGCTCCTACGCTGAGCTGTATTCTCTATCCTGAGGGTGTGAATGATGCAGAGTTCCGTTCACGCTTAGCGGCTAAAGGTATGGTGACCGCGGGAGCTTTAGCAGCTTTAGCTGGGAAGGCTTTTCGAATCGGCCATATGGGGAATGTGACCGAAGAAATGTTTGTTAAAGCCTTAGAACTAGTGGGCGAGACTCTTAAGGAAATGGGAGTGGACGTTAACAGGGAAGAAGCGGTCGATAAGTTTAAAGAGATCTATCACTCTGCTTAGCGAACTATAGTTGAACCTCGAGACCAGAGGGACAGTTTTACTCTAGTCTACTCACGGTACTATAAATCTCACTTCTAAAAAGGTCTGCAACAAACTTTCCCAGTTTGTTGCAGACCTTTTATCTATATCTTTAGAAAGTATACATTTTTGGGATACCTGAGGGTACCCCATCACTCTTGTTAATCCACTCTTGGTAAAGGCTTTTATTTCGGTTTTTTTGGTTGCTTTGGCTTTTTTGTCTCCTTTTTGTTAGGACTCTTATCTCCCATTTTTTCTTACTCCTTCCTTACCCATGTAGAATGAACCGATTGTTCGAAACGATTATTTCGACGTCATATAATCAGCAACGGCAGTTGACTGCATCTCTTCCCAGCTCTGGAATTTAGTTGTTTTCTTAATAAATTCGTCAAACGCTTCATCGAGAAGCGCCATGAAATCTTCTAGACTGTTAACATTAAATTTACCAACAACGAGCAGTTCACTAAAATTAGCGAAGTCGGTGTACTTTGTCATAAAAGCAGGGGTAAACAGATCCTTAAAGCTTACCATACTCATAGATTTTTCGGCCTTCTCTGCCTTTTCCATGTTTTCAGCCAATTTCTCCAAGTCTGATGTGTTTAGGTCGGACATAATACTCACCACCTTTCTGTGACGATCAGTTTGAATTCAGGGTTGTTCATCATCATTCCAGAACACACCACCGGGTTTTAAGGCCTCGTTACTAAGTATTTCCATTTCCCCTTCGCGGAGCGCAGTGTCAAAGAATTGTTCCAGCGTAATACCTAATTTATGGCAGACATAGGTAAGACGTTGCCTTTTTTCGTCTGAGATCGGAATGACTAGATACTGCACCTTCAAGTTACATCACCTCTAACTAATGATTCGCGAGATATCGAGAAAAACCTGCTAGGTGATCAGAAAATGTGTGAAATTAAGTCTAAGGAGAGAAACTAATTGAGGCTTACAAGAGGCTAGTCATCATCGGATACTCTTCGTTTTCGACGACACCACCCGTCATAGAATGGAGACCGCTATTCAGAAATGACGATCTAAAAATTGCAGAAGCACCATACTTTTCTCGAATCATATCGACAGCACTATCAACCTTTCGTCGTCTATCGTAGTCTTTCCCAAAGAGAGAGGTTTGGAAGAAATCATTCTGACAGAGTTCAGAGACCCGCAGTCCCATATGTCTGAGCGGTTGACCCTGCCAGAGTTCATCGAATAGCTCGCAGGCGATTTCCCAAATTTGATCCGTACAATCCGTTGAGTTAAAGAGCTTTCTTTGGTGTGAGCAACCATAGAATTCATTGGTTCGAAAGGAGACGGAGACTAAACGAGCTAAGACGTTAGCCTGCCTCAAGCGTGAGCTGACAGATTCGACGAGGGAAAGAAGGACAAGGTGGGCATTATTACGATCCTCCACGTCAAAGGGAAGGGTCGTAGAATTCCCCATCCCCTTTACTTCAATGGCCCCACTAGTTCGAACTGGAGAATAGTCTATGCCGTTAGCATAGTTCCAGACTAACACTCCATGGGATTGCAAGAAGAGCTTAATAATGTCTAAGTCATAATTCGCGAGTGCTCCAATCGTTCGAATACCTCGAGATCTAAGCTTTTTGGAGGTTGCCCGTCCAACCATAAAAAGTTCTTCAATCGGTAGGGGCCACATTTTTGTCGGTACTTCCTCGGGAAATATAGTATGTACCATATCAGGTTTTTTAAGCTCACCAGCCATTTTGGCTAATAACTTATTGGTTGAAATTCCGATATTCACAGTAAAGCCGAGTTCACTTTTTATGCGATCTTTTATCTCATGGGCAGTTTGAACAGGATTGTCTGAAAGCAAGTTCATTCCAGAAAAGTCTAGAAAACACTCATCGACGGAAAAACGTTGAACGAAGGGACTATAATCTCTTAAAATCTCAACCATAGCATCGCTGCACTGTCGATAAAGAGCATAATGTGGGCGCACAATGATTAGGTCTGGACATTTTTGGCAGGCCGAATAAAGCGTTTCGCCTGTCTCTATTTTAAATCTCTTGGCAGGAATAGATTTGGTCAACACGATACCATGTCGTGTGGTTGGATCACCCCCCACAACCGAGGGAACGGTCCGTAGATCGAGTGGATCGCCATGTTGGAGTCGGTAGACAGCTTCCCAAGAAAGGTAAGCTGAATTGGCATCAATATGAAAAATATATCGTTTTGCCATATTATTCACCGCCCTAGCCTCGTTAGTATAGGATGATTCTATCAGAACGTGTATTCTAAGTAAATAGAACATATTTCCTATATAATGAAGGCCAGGTTATAACATTTACAAGCAGCGCAATAAAAGGCTCCCCAACTCACCTGTGTGAATTGAGGAGCCCTTTGATATTGTGTCTAGTTTAAAGGAGATTATTTTGCACGAAGCTTAGCGAGTCTCCCATTATTGGTTGCAATAATGTAGATGGCAGCAGCCCAGATCAAAGCAACAATAATTGTTCCAGCAAATACATATATTGCTTCAATATTAGGAATAACAGAAAATGGAGCAACACCAATTCTTGTAGAACCAGATGAGTTTTATAACATTGATGCAACAAAAATAGTCGAACAATAACAAAATAGTTGCATTGCATCCTCTGCCGCCACACCTCAGAATAGAGATATAGAAACACTATGTGGAGGTAGTGAAATGAAAAAGAGTGTATTGATTTGTATCGCTCTCATGCT
>CAKMJS010000113.1 GCA_927405585.1 uncultured Desulfosporosinus sp. | reverse complement strand
ACCCAAATATCTTCAAGAACGAAATACCTCTCCCTAAAAACCCCTTAAAAGCGATCAATAGTTACATGATTACGTCTGAGCATAGGAATTTAATTATCGATACGGGGTTTAACACCCTAGAATGCCAGACTGAGTTAATGAAAGGCCTAGAAGAGCTCAACGTTGACCTCAGTAAGACGGAACTTCTGATTACCCATATGCATACAGATCACTCAGGTTTAGCATCTTTCCTTAAAGATCGCGGCGTACAAGTCGTATATTTTAGCCAGATTGATGCAGATATCTATAATCAAACCTCTAAAAGGGACATTTTTTTAAAATTACTTCATCAACAATTAGGGTTTGATAGCAATAATACAATAAAGTTTGGCAAAGAGTTTGGCGCCCGGCCGACTGAACCGCTTGAATTCAGCCCCTTGTTAGAAGGAGATAAACTAGTTATAGGGGAGTATCACTTCGAGGTCGTCGAAATTCCCGGACATACACCAGGCCATATCGGCTTATATGAGCGTAACCACAAGTTGTTTTTTTGTGGAGACCATATCCTCGATGAGATAACTCCGAATATCATTTTTTGGGGATTCGAACAGGATATCCTAGCGACCTATTTCCGGAGTTTAAATAGAGTATATGGCTTTGAAATTGATTATCTATTTACAGCTCACAGGAAGCTCATCCGGGATCATCAGAAAAGAATTACTGAGCTACTGCATCATCATGAGCAGCGCCTTCAAGAAATTTTAGGTATTTTAAGAGAGGGTCGAAAGACACCGGTTGAAATGGCGGCGTCTATGCACTGGGATCTAAGTCACAAGGCGTGGAGCGATTTCCCATCGTCCCAAAAATGGTTCGCTTCTGGTGAAGCCCTATCTCATTTAGAACATTTAGTACATACCGGATGTGTAGAGCGGGTCGATGAGGACGGGGTGCTCTTTTACGGACTCAAGTGAACTTTAATGTTTGAGTTGTTGAACGAAAGGATTCCACTGAAGGAAGGGAATAGTTTGAAGCCGGAAATTATTCAGAAGCTGCGTGAAATTGTCGGCAACGACAACTTATATACATCGTTAGAGGATTTATATTGCTACACCTATGACGCATCCTTTGTGAAGGCAGATCTTAAAAAGGATTTAGCGGGAGTTGCAGTTTATCCAGCTAACACTGAGGAAGTTGCACAAATTCTTAAGCTGGCTAATCAAGAAAGAATCCCCGTCGTTCCTCGAGGTGCTGGGTCCAATGTCAGCGGAGGATCGATTTCTGTAGGAGATTGCATCGTTCTGGTTCTGAAGAGAATGAACAAAATACTGGAGCTGGATCGGAAAAATTTGATTGCTGTGGTGGAACCTGGTGTGATCACGAGCCAGTTACAAAGCGAGGCTGAGCAAGTCGGTCTATTTTATCCTCCCGATCCTGCCAGCCAAGCGTTTTCCACCATGGGCGGAAATGTGGCGGAATGTGCAGGCGGACCACGTGGTGTGAAATACGGAGTGACTCGAGATTATGTCATAGGGCTCGAGGTGGTACTTCCGAGTGGAGAGGTTATGAATACCGGTGGAAGAGCGCTCAAGAATGTCACCGGGTATGATATGACCAAGTTATTCACCGGCTCAGAAGGGACCTTGTGCGTTATCACCAAGATTATTGTTAAACTGATCCCGTTACCGGAAGCGAAGAGCACGATGATGGCGGTTTTCCCAGAGATTGATCAAGCCTGTGAAACTGTTTCTGAAATCATTGCTATGGGGTTGGTTCCCTGTTCACTTGAATTATTGGACAACATCTATATTCGAAATATTGAGGAATATGCTAAGGTTGGGCTACCCACGGAGGCGGGCGCGGTACTCTTAATCGAAGTTGATGGGGATGCGGAAATCTTAACGAAGCAGATTGGCAAGATCGAGCAAATCTGCAGGCGACTAGGGGCTGTCCAGATCCGAGTAGCCAAGACGAAGGACGAAGCCGACGAATTATGGCGGGCGCGTCGCTCAGCCTTTGCCGCTGTGTCGAGGGTGAAACCGACCATTATTGGCGAGGATGCGACCGTTCCTCGGAGCAGTATTCCAGCTGCGGTAAGGCGTATTCAGGAAATTGCCGCTAAGTATAATCTGATTATCGCCATACTCGGACATGCCGGAGACGGTAACTTGCACGCTACGATTCTTACGGATGAAACGGACCTAGAGGAAGCAGCTCGAGTGGAAAAAGCTATCGACGAGATTTTTATCGCAACAGTAGAACTGGGTGGATCTTTAAGTGGAGAGCATGGTATCGGCCGGGCAAAATCAAAGTATATTACCCTCCAGATCGGCGAGGTTGGGCTGGAAGTACAACACCAGATTAAAAAGGCCCTTGACCCTAACAATATTTTAAATCCCGGAGTAATGTTTGGAGCGTGATGATATGGAACGTTCATTTGATTCATGGGAGCAAGAAGTCATCCGCTGTATACGGTGTGGTGCCTGCCAAAATGTCTGTCCAGTCTTTAAAGAGTTACAGGCAGAATCTACGGTTGCCAGAGGGCGCGTGAAGCTGATTCGAGGAGTCATCGATAAGGATCTGGAATTAACCGAAGGCTTTATCAACAAAATGTCCTTGTGTTTAATGTGTAAGGCCTGCGTCGTCAACTGTCCAAGTGGTGTGAAAGTCGACAAGCTGGTGGAAGCAGCCCGCAAGGAAATCGCAGAGAAGAAGGGACTCTCTCCGCTTAAGAACTTGATCTTTCGATTGGTTTTGAAGAACCGTTGGGTATTTAACACGGGAATGAAGGCGGGAAGTGTACTTCAAGGTTTAGTCTTTCGTAAAGGACCTCTCGGCCAAGGCATGTTACCGAGAATGTCCTTAGGAATCGATAAGAGACGACTGCTCTCACCCCTCGCCGCAAAATCGTTTAAAGCAATGTATCCAGTCGTAATCAAAGTCCCGGCAGCTAAGCTGAGGGTCGCTTTTTTTACAGGGTGCATGATTAACTACATTTATACGGATACCGGTCGGGCCGTGATCAACGTCCTTAAACGCATTGGAGTTGAGGTGGTTATTCCGGCACTCCAAAACTGTTGTGGTACTCCCGTTCGGATTAACGGGGACTATGAAACGGCAAAAGCGATGGCGAGGGCCAATATCGATGCCTTCCTGAAGGAAGAGGTGGATGCCGTCGTCGTGGCCTGTGGTACGTGCGGCTTAAGTCTGAAGGAAGAGTATGCCGAGTTACTCGAGGATGATCCGGTCTATGCCGAAAAAGCTAAGCATCTGGGATCCATGATCAAGGATTTCGCCGAACTGGTAGTTTCCTTGGACGGGTTTGAGGATAAAATGGGCCCTTTGCCTTTGAAGGTTACCTACCATGATCCTTGTCACCTCGTCAGAGGATTAAGGGTCAAAGAACAACCTCGACAGATTATTCGAAGTATTCCTGGAGTCGATTTTAAGGAAATGAGTAAACCTGATACCTGCTGTGGTAGTGCGGGTTCCTTCAGTTTATATCACTACGAACTTTCCACGAAAATCAATGACCATAAAGTTGAAGATGTTAACCAAACGGGCGCAGAGGTGTTGGTGACAGGGTGCTCTGCTTGTCGAATGCATATCGCGGACGGCCTGAATCGTCAGGGTGTTTCGGTGAAGGTGATGCATACAGCACAGCTTTTAGAGATGGCGTATGAAGCGAAAGCGCATTGATGGTGGTATAAGTGGGAGCGGTATTAATATCCTTTCGGTTGCAGGGGCTTAGCTGATTCGGAGTGGTGAACCCAATCAAAGATTCAAGTGCCTGAGTATTATTATATATTCGTGGCTGAAATATTCTCTATACGTTTTGGTTTAAGATGCTCTATAAATAAAAAGGCTTGTAGTGAGGTGAATGAGTCACCTTCCTTTTATTGAGATGTGGGGGGAGATTCCGTTGGCCCAACTTTGGTCAGTTTATGGAGGATATTTGTTAATAGGATTATTTTTGCTTATTACTACGCGAATAGAGTATTAAAAAATTGTGAGCTAGGGTGATTAATCGAATACGCGGAAATTGACAGATACTTATTTTCACTATTTCACTCTCCTGCATATGCTGAATTAAAACATAAGCAAGGAGGTATTACAATGGGTGATAATAAGTATATGAACGCTATGGCTCCTACAGCACGCGAGCATATTCCGTGTCTGACAGGACATTGTCAAGGCCAGTTATACACTATTCAGGCAGGGGATACTCTATTTTTTATTGCAAGTCGATTTGGAGTATCAGTTCAGCAGATTCGAGCTGTAAACCCACAAATCATTAATCCAAATCTTATCTATATTGGACAGATGATTTGCATACCGACGGTACCACAGCCAGATGCTCAATTAAGAGTCCTTTCCCTTCGGTTCCTGACAGAAACAGGTCAACAGCTTCCCACGGTGGAAGGAACTGTTCAGCTTACCGCTCGGGTTATTGTTCGGGCCACGTTTACCCGTCCCGTTTCACGTGCCTTCTTCTTTCTCGAACCTACCGGTACAGAAGCTTGCGAATTAGCTCGTTTAATAGGTGTTGACTGCCCCAGTGCAGTTACCGGGGTAGCTGAGATTCTTTGGCAAGTACCACTAGGTACTTTGGGCCGCGTTTATGTTGTTGCATGTATCGATAGTATTTGTACAAAATCTGATGAAGTGTTAGTTATTCGGAATGATTAAAAGGCTTATAGCCGCTCCCATGGACATAATATGAAACAATTCTCCCCTACACACATAGAGGTGTAGGGGATTTTTTTAAAGAGTTCACTTTTTCGCGATGTTTCGCCGTCAGTCTCGAATATAATGCGCTAACTTTAGGGAGGGATAAAATTCTCAAGTAAAAAGGGCTGTAACAAAACTTTAACGTTTCGTTACAGCCCTTTTTTATTCTGTTACACCAACAAATACTTCGACCGAACGTCGTCATTTTCGGCTAATTCCTGAACAGTCCCTTCAAAGCGTACTTGTCCCCGTTCCAGGACATAACACCGATTGGCCAATTTTAAGGCAGATTTGAGATTTTGTTCTGCTAAGAGAATGGATATCCCGGTAGAACAAAGCTCGAGGATTTGCTCTTCCAGTTCCCTCACGATTAAAGGGGCCAGTCCCTCGGTTGGTTCATCTAAAATCAGCAGTTCTGGGTTTCCCAGCAGAGCCCTAGCAATACTTAACATTTGCTGTTCTCCACCGCTTAAGTTCCCACCTCGACGATTTTCAACTCTTTTCAAGACAGGGAATAACCCATGGACTTTATCTAAATCCCAGGCCCCCGCTTTGATGCCTGCTGCGATTTCTAGATTTTCACGCACAGACAAATCTGCAAAGATTCTGCGGTTATCAGGGACAAAACTAATGCCTAGTTTAACCATGCGGTTGGTAGCAGTCTTGGTAATTTCCTGGCCTTTGAAAAAGATTTGTCCGGTTTTTGGCGGGGTAAGTCCAATAATGCTCCTGAGTGTCGTTGTCTTGCCGACCCCGTTCCGACCGAGTAGGCAGACGACTTCTCCTTTACTGACCTGTAAGGATAAACCGAACAAGATATGGCTTAACCCGTAGTAGGTATGAATGTCTCGAACGTCTAACATCATCCTGTTTCCCCCAAATAGGCATTTTGCACCGCTTTATCGTTTCTGATAGCCTCAGGAAGACCTTGTGCAATTGTTCTTCCTTGGTGAAGTACCATAATTTTCTGGGCAACATCAAAGACTAATTCCATATCGTGCTCAGTGAGCAAAATTGTAAGCCCTTTTTCCTGGGATAAGCGCTTAATGAGATTGACGATTTTACGTGTTTCTTCCGAAGACATTCCCGCAGTAGGTTCATCTAAAAGCAGAAGCTCAGGTTTACTACCCAGAGCAATCGCAATTTCCAGAACTTTTTGATCCCCATATGATAGGGAACTGCAAGAACGATCTTTAAAGTCATATAGTCCGAAACTGTCCAAAACCTCCAATGTCTCTTCCACGAGAAGTTTTCTAGAAGGTCTAAAAAAGTTTTTATCTAAGCGATGTATGGCTAGGACCGAGGTTTGTACATTTTCAAAAACCGTTAAACTGGAAAAAATATTAATTAACTGAAAGGACCTGGCCATCCCTTTATGACAAATCTTAAAGGGTGACAATTTAGTGATTTCTTCACCTTTAAAGCGAACATGACCGGAGTCGGCCTGTAAGTGTCCGGTAATCAAATTAAATAACGTTGATTTTCCTGCGCCATTAGGACCAATGACTGCCACGACTTCTCCCTTAGGAACTGAAAGGTGAGCATCGGCAATGGCTTGAAATCCATCGAAGGCTTTCTGAAGCTGTTCAACCTGAAGCATGCTAATTCTCCCCTCCAATACTTCGGCGTTTGTCGTATTTTTCCATTGCATAACCAAGAATACCTTGAGGCAAGAACAAGACGAGAATTAGAAGCAACAGACCAAGGACAAGAAGCCAGTATTCTGTGTAAAGGCCAACGACCATCGATAAGAGGACCAAAATGCCAGCTCCCAATGTTGGACCCATAAAGACAGTCAATCCGCCCATTAAACACATGATCAGGATTTCTGCTGATTTGTTCCAAAATAGCAAGGAGGGGGCGACAGACCGTTCAACTAAGACGAATAAGACACCTGCAATGCCTGAAAAGAAGCCAGCAATCACAAAGGCGATCAGGCGGTGCCGCTTGACATTGATTCCGACACTTTCAGATCGTACAGGGTTGTCACGAGTAGCAAGCAAGGTGAGACCAAACGGTGATTTGTTGATTACATAGAGAATGATGAGAGCGAGGACGAGAACCACAAGAGTCGTATAGTAGACTGAATTGATCGAGGTCAAGAATTCTGGAACGGGTATCGCATGGATCCCGTTGTCTCCCTCAGTCAGTGCATTCCAACGGTAAACAATGGCCCAAACCAATTGCCCTAGGGCTAGGGTCAGCATCCCGAAATAAAGGCCTCTTAAACGTACGCAAAACCAGCCGATCACTAAGGCGATAAGTGCAGCAATTATGGGAGCGAGCAAGACTGCAACAGCAAAGGGCCAAGAAGTTTTGGTCATCACGATCGCAACGGTATAGGCGCCTACGCCGAAAAATACGCCATGATGTAGATGCAGCAGTCCTCCGTAGCCTAGAACTAGGTTCAAACTGGAGGCTAGTAGGGCGGTTGTAAAAACAGTCGCTATCAAGTAGACATAATATTGGCTGAGCATATTGGGGAGTATCAAAAGAATTAGGATTCCGGCTACTGCCAAACCCAAGCCCAAATAGTTACTAAATTTTTTCGTGGACATAGCTGTATTCCTTTCTCTACCAGGCAGATTTTAGTAAACCAGAGGGTCGTACAATGAGGAGAACGCCCGCTATCATATAGGGAATTATAATGGCAATGCTTGGAATGAATAAAATCCCAAAGGCCTCGCCAACTCCCATAATAATGGAGCTAATCAGGGCGCCCCATATGTTGCCTAGGCCACCGATGACCACAATTAAGAAAGCATAGATGATAATGCTAGCATCCATTCCCATCGAAATGGTCGTCGTCGGCGCAATTAAAGCCCCGCCTAACCCGGCCAGCCAACCACCGAGTGCAAAAACCATCGCAAACACTCGAGTGCTGTTAATCCCTAAAACATCCACCATTTCTCGGTCAGTAGCCGTGGCACGGCAGATTTTGCCAAGATGAGTTTTGGATAAGAACAACCATAAGCCAAGGGCAACGATCGGTCCCACGATCAGGAGAAAAGCATTATACCAAGGCAGAGATGCTCCCCATAGATTAAAGGAACCCCTTAGCACTCCAGGGATATCCATAGACTTATATTCTGTTCCCCAAATTATTTTGACGAGATCCCCCGCGATGAGCACGAGCGAGTACGTCAAGAGCATCTGGATCAAATGATTTCTATTATAGATAAATCGAAGCAATCCACGTTCTATAACTAGACTAACAAGCATCACGGCAATTGGAGCAACCAACAAGGCTAACCAAAAGCCATAAGGACCTTGCCCAAAAAGGGTTGAGACTGAATAGGCAATAAAAGCGCCTAACATATAGAGTGCTCCATGAGCAAAATTGGTGATTCTTAAGACTCCAAAGATGAGAGTGAGTCCAGCCGCGACGATAAAGAAAATCATTCCCCGGCTTAAACCTATAAAAAACTGACTAGCGAGTGTGGCAAAATCCATGGGTAATCTCCCCCGTCATTCGTGATTACGTAAATGAGCGGTACCTAGCAGCACCGCCCATAAACTGTCCTTTACTCTTAGCCTGAACTAGTTCATTTTGCCCTAGCTTTTAAAATAGCATCTACCGAGGGCATAATGTCTTCAGGACTCAGGGTGTGAAGGTCTTTGGCCGTAAAGACCCCCTCTACTTTTGCTACGACACCGTAGGACATAGGAATCGCAACCTGATGATCTTCTTTACGTAGGGTAGCCTTGCCGACTGGAGTGTCGATCGATAAGCCTTCCATGGCGTCAATGATCTTTTCCTTATCGTTACTCCCTGCTTTTTCTATCGCTGCACCGAGGAATTTACCCCCCATGTAGCCATACAAAGCAAAGGCAGCGGGTTCCCGATTATATTCCTTCTTAAAGGCTTCAACAAAGGCCTTGTTGTCAGCCGTGTCTGGATAATTATGCAAATAAGGATTAGTACCCATTACACCCTCAGGAGCTTGATCTCCCAACGGTCTGAGGGTGGCGGGGTCGTAACTGGTGTGTGCCCAAACGGGTAGTTCCTGAATCAACCCTGTTGCTTTAACGGCTTTCATAAAGGCGACCATATCGGCTCCCCCGGTACCCACTACAAGGATGTCGGGCTTAGCACTGCGAATAGCGTTGATGTAAGGGGTGAAATCCGTTTCCCCAACACGCCACCAAGATTCCCCCATTTTCTCTACACCCGGTTTAATGGTCGTTAGATTGGACCATAGGTTATTGATTACAGAGTGACCATATTCATAATCACTTCCGGCTAACCAGATTTTCTGATGAGTCGTTTTAGATAGCTGGACAGCACCTGCTTTACCGATGATCGCCGTATTTGGCAAGGTACTAAAGACGTAGCGATGACCCGCTGCCCCGGTGATCTTGTCACTCATTCCGCCCCACACGATGAAGGGTACTTTACTTTCTTTTGCATATTGAGAGACAGCGAGAGAGCCTGCACTATTCGTTGTTCCTGCTAGAAAATCAACTTGTTCACGCATCACAAGTTCCTTCGCCCAACTGGTTGATTTGTCCGGTTTGAATTCGTCGTCACGAGTCACAAATTCAATCTTCGGACCACCTTTATCGGCAATTTCTTTGACAGCTAGTTTAAAGCCATCTAAAGAATCTTTCGCATACACAGCTGCCCCCCCGGTATACGTATCGACAATACCAACCTTAGTTGGTTTTAGCTCTGTCTTTGTGTCTTTACTTTCGTTGGGACTGCTTCCACACCCTGAAGCCACTAAGGCTGTAATCAGAAGCAGAGACCCTAACCGAATTAAATTGAGTGATTTCTTCTTTCCTACCATCCTAACCATAATATTTCCCCCTCAAGCTTTAGTTTGTTTAAGTAAAATAGAAATATTCCGTTTCTCTGAACAGTTCCTAGTCGATCGAGCGTCTGTCTCCGTCCTACCATACTTCCTTTCATAAATAATACTTCCTTAAGCGTTAATTCCAATTCATAATTCGCTTTAAAAGGATACCGCTAACCTGCTTAAGAGAATAAGTTATTATAACAGTTGTATGTAGAACAGACAATACCTTTTTTATGTGTGCTAAAACAGTGAAACCCTATTCTCCAACTTTAGAGTAGAGACCTCCTTCGCCGTGATGTATTCCTTTCGGGATTGGCGGCAGAGCGAAACCATCCCTTGAATGCTTACATGACCGAAGTCAAGAAGTTTAATTTTCTGAACGATTTGCTGGTGTGATGCCGACTTCGGGGCTTCGATTTCTTAAAAGATACTATAAATTACCGATCCTATTGAAGGTATTTATTGATCGATGACGAAATCTAACCATAAGATTATTCGATAATGCGCTTCGTGAATATAAAGGGGTGTAAGGGATGGATTTAATTATTATTTTTAGTTTTACACTAATCGTATTAATAATAGTCATCTTCGCATTTTCCTACATCCATAAACAGAAAAACCAAGAGTTCATTACTATAAAAAACTCAATGAAAGCCTTGGAATTGCAAAAGATTTATTTTAGTAAACTTTTTGAAAATTCCCCGGAAGCAATATGCATTCTCGATAATCAAGATCGGTTTATCAATGTGAATGCTAGTTTTGAGACTACGTTTGGCTACACTAAAGCAGAACTACTTAATACTTATATTAATGATAAAATTGTTCAAGCAGGTTCGAGAGAAGAAGCCACCCAAATCTCTGCAGAAGTAATGGACGGAAATGTCATAGAATACGAAACGCTCAGAATGAGAAAAGACGGTAGCGTTGTCGATGTGCATATCTTGGGATACCCACTTATATTTGAATCCAAGCAAATAGGTGTGTTTGGAATCTATAAAGATATTACAGAGCAGAAACGGGCAGAGCAAGCGGTCAGGGCAAGTGAATATACATTCAGAACCTTATTTGAAGGCTCCTCCGATGCAGTCCTTATCATGGAGGGTGATAAGTTTGTGGATTGTAATCCTGCGACGATCGAGTTATTAGGCTATGATTCTAAGGAGTACATCGTCGGTAAAAGTCCTTGGGAGCTTTCACCAGAAATGCAACCAGAGAAAAAGAATTCTAAAGAAAAAGCGTTGGAGATAATCAGTTCGACTCACAAAAATCAACGCTTTGAATGGTGGCATCAGAAAAAAGACGGCACTCTATTGCCGGTTGAAGTGATGTTGACGTCGATCTTACTTAATGAAAAACAAGTGTTTCACTGTTTGTGTCGAGATATTAGTGAGCGTAAGAAAATGGAACACAAACTCGAATATCTTAGCTATCACGACTTACTGACAGGTTTATATAATAGGCGGTTTTTTGAAGAGGAGTTGAAGCGGTTAGATGTTGAAAGGAATTTTCCACTAACCATCGTTATTGCCGATGTGAATGGCTTAAAACTTATTAATGATACCTTTGGGCATGCCATGGGAGATGAACTCCTTAAGACAGTCTCGGCAGTGATGAAAAAGGCATGTCGTGAAGATGATATCATTGCTCGACTCGGTGGCGATGAATTTGTCATTCTATTACCCAAAACGAATGCCACAGAAACCGACCAAATCCTTAAACGCATAAAAGCCTTAGTTGCAAAAGAAAAAGTCGGTTCGATTGCAATATCGGTATCATTTGGATATGAAACTAAGAAGAATGGGAAAGAACAAATTCAGGTGATTTTGAAAAAAGCAGAAGATTATATGTATAAGAAAAAACTGTTTGAAAGCCCAAGCATAAGGGGAAATACTATCAATGCTATCATTAACACCCTTCATGAAAAAAACAAAAGGGAAGAACAACACTCCCATCGTGTATCGGCATTGTGTAAAAGTATGGGGGAAGCGCTTGGTTTATCAGAAGGAGAAATCGAGGAACTGAAAACGGTTGGGTTGCTCCATGATATTGGGAAAATTGCGATTGAAGAAACGATACTCAATAAGCCAGGTAAGTTGACAAGTGCAGAGTGGGCAGACATTAAGCGTCATCCGGAGATAGGCTATAGGATACTCAGCACAGTCAATGACATGTCAGAAATGGCGGAATATGTCCTAAGTCATCACGAACGATGGGATGGGAAGGGATATCCCAAAGGGTTACAAGGCGAAGAAATAACTCTTCAATCAAGAATTATCAGTATCGCGGATGCCTATGATGCTATGACCAGTGAACGAAGCTATCGAGGACCTTTTTCAGATGAAAATGCTATTGAAGAGCTACAAAAAAATTCAGGTGCTCAGTTTGATCCCGAATTGGTGAGAGTATTTATTGAAAAGGTATTATACAAGCAGCGGGACAATCCACTGGCCCAAGCATAAGGCAGCATGGGTCAATTTTATTGAATAAGACCTAGTTCATTACGTTGATAAGTCATAAGTAATCAGGGCAAGCTAAATGTGAAAATGTAGGAGGAAATATATGCTATCGTTAACATTATCTTCGAAAATTGAATTGGTAAAGGTAATAAGGGAGAAGTTCCTAGGCAAAAACCTGTATTGTATAGATGTGCTCAGTGTCCTAGAAGGTTGTGTAGACTTTGGAGTTGTCGAAAATGTTGACTTTGCCGACGATAAAGTGTCGATTTGGGGTGCCGATTCAAAAGTGTTTTGGATTAAATTAAACGACATAATCAACGTTAATTTTGCACCACCTGAGAAAGATGTGTGCTTGATGATCGAAGCTAAGAATAATGTTGAAGTACGCTTTATGATAGAATAGTGACCCACAGAATAGACGACCGACAGAATTGAGGACATACTCTCACTCCCACTTGTAAAAGGTGGGAGATTTAGGATTTGATAAGCTTAGGATTTGCTAACTTGAAAGTAACGTATGCATAAGTGAACGCATGAAACAATCAAGGTTGAGAGGCATAAATGCTACCAGCCTTTTTTATTTAGACTGTTTTTTAGTCAGCAAAATAAAGGGATTTCATAAAATCTGGCGAATTCCATGGTTATTAATGAATGGTCGCTCATTAAGACGCTGGGCTAGGACATTTGAAATATTTGTAAAGGAAAGGTGGAACGTTATGAATTGGGATACACTTAAACTTGATATTATGGATACTGGGGTGTCAGTGCTTACGTTTAATCGTCCTGAAACCATGAATTCTGTCAATGATCAGTTTTGCTTGGATGTGCAGGCAGTTTGTAAGGTAATCTCCGCAAATGATGCTGTTAAAGTCGTGGTCATTACTGGATCAGGTAAGGGATGGTCTAGTGGAGGAGACATTTCGATGTTAGCATCTATAAAAGATCCCTTGAGTGCCAAGGCTACTTATGATGCTGCTGGAGAGCTGGTAAAGGCTATCTTTGAAATTAAAAAACCCGTGATTGCAGCGCTTAATGGAGTGGTAGCAGGTGCTTCCGTGGCTGCCTGTTTGGCCTGTGACTTGATTATTGCCTCAGAAAAAGCTCGCATGGGTTTTACTTTCATGCAGTTGGCATTTTGCCCTGATAGCGGAACGTCGCACTTTTTGATTCAGAAGGTCGGCTATCACAAGGCACTGGAATTACTGTGGTTTGGTAAAATCCTGAATGCTGAGGAAGCTGAAAAATTGGGCTTGCTAAATAAGGTCGTGCCTCATGAGGAGTGCCTACCAGAAGCGATACGATGGGCAGAAAAGTTGGCGCAGCAGCCTTTAATGACTGTCGGGCTCGACAAGAAGTTATTACGTGAGGCAGCTAAGAATGATTTTTATCAGCAGACTGAGCTGGAGGCTATGTATCAGGTATTGGCCTGGTCCTCAGAGGATTTCAAAGAGGGCTGTGCGGCATTTGCCGAGAAACGTAAACCGGTCTTTAAGAATCGCTGACCTTGATGGAATGAGGCAACAGAACCGTCCCCCTGTTTCACTGTTTCAATAGGAGGTTATGATGAAGGTTACTGATTTAACTCATAGTATTTATACAGGCATGCCTGTTTTTCCAGGAACTGAAGGGCCAATTTTTGAAAAAGCAAATACCTTGGCAAAAGACGGCTTCCAAGAGGCTAAAATTACGATGTACTCGCATACAGGGACTCATATTGATGCGCCAGCCCATATGTTGCTGAATGGACCTTATTTAGATGATTTTAGTATCGATAAATTTATTGGCAAGGCACTTATTCTGGACTTTACAGGGCTAAAAGTGCCATCAATAGAACTTGATAGTATAAGGCCCTATGAGCAAAAACTAAAAGAGGTTGAGTTCGTTATCCTGAAAACAGGCTGGAGTAACTATTGGGGGGAGGAAAAGTATTATCAAGATTTCCCTTATCTAAGTGAAGAATCCGCTCAGTGGTTAGCAGAGTTTAACTTAAAAGGGATTGGGATTGACGCAATTTCGATCGATAGTATGAAGACGATCACGTTCCCAGTGCATAAATTATTCATGTCGAAGCATGTCCTGATAATTGAGAATCTTACGAATTTAGAATCCATTAGTAAGGAATATTTCACTTTGAGCATTATGCCAATGAAAAATATAGAGGCGGATGGGTCACCAGTCCGAGCATTTTCGATTGAGGATGAGGAGGTAAAATAACATAATATGTAGATCTTGTGTAAACAAGGAAAGCCCTCTAGTTTTAGGCCAGAGCCAATTAAGTAAAAGCGATGGGTTGAAATAGTAGTGAACTTGTTCAACTTAAGTTGGATCCAAGACTTTGGGCAGGGGAGTTTTACGATTGAATGAAAACTACAATTAATGAAATAATAACAACAGATGAAAAAGTTACAGGAGGGGTCTACTATGAAAAATGTGACTATGTTTACCAACAATACCTGACCGTACTGTTCAGTAGCGAAGAAGTTTCTTTCGCAAAACAATATTCCCTTTGAGGAGAAGAATATCAGTACAGATGAGGCAGCATTGGTGGAATTACAACGCCGAAATATCACGAGTGTGCCCACGTTCTTAGTGGGGGATGAAACCGTAGTAGGTTTCAACAAGGACAAGATCCTCGCACTCTTACATTGAGCTTAAATCGCTTATTGAAAACGGGGACGTATCGTCCCCGTTTTCGGTTGTATTAAATATAGTTTTTATCCCATCATCAGGGCATCTTTTCTCAGGCGGGACAAGCGAGCGGGACAAGGGGACAGGTTCTTGTCCCGTGTTATGGTTTTTGACTATCTCATTTTGCCTAAAGCAGTTTCAATTCGCCCTAGGGCTTTCTCGATATTTTCTACCGAATTAGCATAGGAGAAACGAAGGTAACCTTCACCGTAAGCGCCAAACGCAGTACCCCCTAAGCAAGCAACTCCTGCATCGTTCAACAAATAGTCAGCGATTTCTTTACAGTCTTTACCGAAGGATTTAAGATTGGGGAACACGTAAAAAGACCCTTCGGGCAAGATACAGCTAACCCCAGGAATAGCATTTAAGCCGTTAACCATGATGTCACGACGTTTTTTAAACTCAGCAACCATAGCTTCGACTTCATGTTGGGGCCCTGTGAGAGCTTCCTTACCAGCCATTTGAGTAGCAGCAGAGGTACAGGAATTAGAATTGACCATAAGCTGTGCGATTTTATCAGCAATTTCTGGGTGCATCACCCCGTAACCCAAGCGCCAGCCGGTCATAGCATAGGTCTTAGAAAACCCGTCTAAAATAATGGTCCAATCCTTCATCCCTGGTAAGGAAGCAATGGACAGTGGGTGAGTATCGCCATACACGATGCGATCATAGATTTCATCGGACAGCACAAGGATTGCCTTTCCTCTTACTAAGTCGGCGATTGCTTTGACATCGTCACTGGTGAGTACCCCGCCCGTAGGATTACCGGGGGAATTGATAATGAGCATTTTAGTCTTAGGTGTAATCAATTGAGCCAGTTCATTGACATCTAAGCGGAACTGATTTTCTTCTCGCAAAGGGATGGGGATCGGAGTACCGCCGACAAAGCGAATGACGGATTCATAAATGGGAAAACCGGGATTTGGATAAATGACCTCATCCCCGGGATTCACCGTCGCCATAATAGAGAAAAACATGATGGGCTTTCCCCCGGGAACGATAACCACATCGTCGGCAGCAGCATCGACATTCTTATGGGAACGGATGTATTTAGCAATTGTTTCCCGTACTTCTGGAATCCCTGGCGCAGCAGTATAGTGGGTATAGCCACCATTTAAGGCAAGGCATGCGGCATCGATGATATTTTTAGGTGTGTCAAAGTCTGGTTCTCCAATTTCGAGATGGACAATATCTTTTCCTTGAGCCTCTAGCTTTTTAGCTTTTGCTAAAACTTCAAACGCAGTTTCGGTACCGAGCAAGGACATTCTATCCGCAAATATATTTTTCATCTCAACACCCCTTTTAAAATCTTTATCCCATCGCAAGACTCCACTTCGACTAAGCGAGATTGGTATGAGTGGTTTACCATACTTCAACCTTAGTTGAACAAGTTCTTTATCTTTTAGAGTTATATACCTCTGGGTTTAGACAATTTGGAGGGAGTTCTCCCCTCATCGCTGCTAGGATGTTGGAAACAGCAATTGTGCCCATTTTGGTGCGGGTCTCAAAGGTGGCACTGGCAATGTGGGGACAAAGAATGGCGTTGTCGAGTTCCATAAGCCCTTCGCTAAATTCAGGCTCGAATTCGTAAACGTCAAGACCGGCTGCCCAAATTTCTCCTGTTTTTAAAGCGTTCACCAGCGCAGCTTCGTCAACGACAGGGCCGCGGGACGTATTGATCAAGATCGCAGTTTTTTTCATCAGCTTTAACTCATGCTCACTGATCAAATGGTGTGTTTCTGGGAGAAGTGGAGTATGGATTGAAACAAAATCTGATTCTTTGAGAAGAGTTTCAAGGCTGACAAATTTTCCGCCAGTTTCTTGTTCAAACTGGGGGTTAGCCGAGACATCGGTATACAGAACTGGCATGTCAAAGGCCTTTGCCCTTTTAGCAAACGATAAGCCTATTCTTCCAGCCCCTATTACGCCAAGTGTTTTGTTCATGACGCCCTGCCCCAGAAAGAGCATCGGACCCCAACCCTTATATTTCCCCATTCTTGTATACTTATCTGACTCTACGACTCTCCGGGCTGCAGAAAACAGTAAAGCCCAAGTCATTTCAGCGGTTGTGTCAGTAAGTACACCCGGAGTATTCGAGACCATAATTCCCCGTTCTGTTGCGGACGGGATATCGATGTTGTTGTAGCCGACAGCATAGTTAGCAAAGATTTTGGCCCCTTTAGCGGCATCCATTACCTCAGCATCGATAGGGTCAGTCAGCAAACTTAACACGGCATCCCTACCTTTAACCTTTTCCAATAGTTGAGGTTTTGTAAGGACTTGCCCCGTACGATTGACTTCCATGTTGCAAGACTCTTCGAGCATGTCAAGAGCTGGCTTAGGAATTTCGTTAGTAACATAAACGTTCCATCTATTCATTTTTGAACCTCCCGATCTGTAGTCTAGTTAAATCATATATGAGTATTAATCCCAATTACAAGTTGTATTATGAGCATAATAGAAAAAATTCAGTAAGCCAAGAATTTAGGATAAAATTCATGACTTAAGAGGAATCTATTCCAGTCTGACGAATGTTGGGTATATAGGAAAATAAAGATAAGGAGTTCAGTATGGAGAGAATTGCAGTCATTTCAGATATCCATGGAAATATGCCCGCTTTAGAAGCTGTATTAGAAGATATTGAGAACAGATATATTAAGAGAATAGTTTGTTTGGGAGACTTAGCTGGAAAAGGGCCTAGTTCAGCTGAGGTAGTCGATAAAATTCGAGAACAGTGTGAAGTGGTCCTTAAAGGTAATTGGGATCACTATATGACAGAAGAAGAGTGCAATGACGTTATAATATGGCATCAGAAAAAACTAGGTGTTGAGAGACTGAAGTACTTGAAGGAGCTGCCCATGTATCAAGAATTTTACATGAGTGGAAAGCTCCTGAGGCTCTGTCATGCTTCTCCTAATGATCTTTTTCATAGAGTTTATCCTTCCACTGAACTGAGTAAACGTCTGAAACTATTTGAAGCAACGCCAACTCTTATGCTTGAGGCAGATGTGGTGGGGTACGGAGATATTCATGGTGCGCACATCAATCACTTTCAAGGGAAGACCCTTTTTAATGTTGGAAGTGTTGGCAATCCACTTGATATACCCCAAGCTTCCTACGGGATAATTGAAGGGAAGTTGGAGGAGGAAAAATTGAAGCCATTTACAATATCGCTGGTTAGAGTGCCTTATGATATAGACTTGGCTATTTCTCAAGTGAACACAACAGATATGCCAGAGAAACAAGAATACATCAACGAATTGAAGACCGCAATCTATAGAGGTCGAAAATCCTAAGAAGTGAGGTAGGAAGGATGGGAGGAGTCGTATGCAAATTCGACGAATATGGACAAGGTTTCTTTGCCTCTTAGGACTTCTCGGAATTCTAGATACACTACTGCTGCTACTATTTAATGGGGGAGTAAATCTGGGCACGATTTTGCCAGGGGTCGCAGGAGGAATGTTAATCGTTTCGGTTTCACTCAAAGCATTTTTCCCGAAACTCATGCCTACGGAAAAGCACAACCCATGGGTCTTAATAATTCGGCAGAGTGTCATTTCCTTAGCTCTGATTGGGTTGATCTCATTTCTGGTCGTTGAGGGGTTGATCATTACTAATTCCCGTCCTGACCCGGCGACCAAGGTGGATTATCTGATTATTTTGGGAGCAGGACTGAACGGAGATCAGCTTTCTTGGACACTTTGGGAGAGGATGCAAAAGGGACTAGACTATCTTGAGGAGCATCCCAATCTGAGAGTCGTTCTTTCGGGCGGACAAGGTCCTGGAGAAACCATTTCTGAGGCTGAGGGAATGAGGCGTTTCTTAGTCGAACATGGGATTAGCAACGAACGAATCCTTAAAGAGGACCAATCGACTAGTACCATGGAGAACTTCCGCTTTAGTAAAGAAATATTAGTTCAGCAACCTGGTTTTCAAAGCTCAGGAAACGTTGCAGTGATCACGAATGACTTTCACCTCTTCCGTTCAAAAATCCTTGCTCGGCGTAATGGGTTGATTCCGGTGGGTATTCCCTCCCCGACCCCGTGGTATCTCGTGCCTAATGTCTATTTGCGGGAGTACTTCGCGGTCGTTAAATCTCTGATCTTCGATAGGTAGAGAATTAATCGAAAAGCAATCATCAGTATATAACATTAATTGAAGGTTGGTTAGTATGGAGTTAATACCGGCTAAGACAATTCTATCGGGGTATAGCGCAAACAATAATTGGTTTGGAAACAACTATAACATGAACATTTACAAAGGATGTAGTCATGGCTGTATCTATTGCGACAGCCGAAGCGATTGCTACCATGTCGAAAATTTTGATAAGGTAAGAGCTAAGGAAAATGCTCTTGCCTTAATTCACCGTGACCTTAAGTCCAAACGCAGAACTGGAGTAATAGGAACGGGTGCTATGAGTGATCCATATAACCCTTTTGAAAAGGAAGCGAAGCTGACCAGAGGAGCATTAGAGTTAATTGACACCTATGGTTTTGGCGTTTCTATTGCTACAAAAAGTAATTTAATTACAAGGGATCTTGATGTGTTAACAAAGATTCGACAGCATTCACCCGTACTGATTAAACTGACCATCACCACATGGGATGACGAGCTTTGTAAAAAGATAGAACCTCATGTGGCCGTATCTTCAAAGCGCTTTTCTGCCCTTAAGCTATTGTCTGAGAACGGTATTTACGCAGGGATACTGCTTATGCCTGTGTTGCCATTTATTGAGGATAACGAAGAAAACATTAGCGGTATTATTCGTCTCGCCTATGAGAATGGTGCTAGATTTATATACCCAGCCTTTGGTGTAACACTGAGGCAAAATCAACGAGATTGGTATTACAGAAAGCTGGATGAGATTTTTCCAAATCTGAAAGAGAAGTATATTAGTAGCTATGGCAATTCTTACGAGTGTCGCTCTGCAAGATCAAATGATCTCTGGAAGCTATTTAAGAGTGAATGTGATAGGCTTGGAGTTCTTTACAAAATGGAAGACATTATAGAGAGTTACAAGCGAGGCTATGGCGAGCATCAGCTTACGTTGTTTTAGTTACATTATTAGATAACGCGGTTTGCTTTTCTTGATGACTCTTTATACTGCGGTGGATAACATATCTAGCCAGCGATCTAAAACAGATTTGCTGGCTTTCAGCATTGTTAAAATTTCATAGCTAGAAGGGAAGGATTATATTCAATAGTTAGAGAATGTTCATAAGAGAGGTAAATGGTGGAAGAAATAGGTTGGGACTAAGTGTAATTCGGTTCGGGAGGTATTTATATGCGCCTTGTGATTTTTGATTTTGATGGCACAATCCATCTTGAGGAAACTCCTCGCATTTTTTTGCGAGTATTAAAACAAGACAAACAGATGCGTAAAAAGATCCGTAAGTTTTATATTTCGATGTCTTGGGTCTATATCTTGTATCGTTTTGGATTATGCCGTCAATTAGCAATTAGGCGAGTTCTAGGGGGTATAGTGAAGATGATGCGTGGGATGAATCAGACTCAAATAAATGACTTTTTCAAGCAATGTTTAGAGTTGGCAAGAGGAAGTTTCAGCCCAGTATCTCTTAGTCGCGTGAAGGGTCACCTCACGTCAGATGATCAGATTTTGCTTCTCTCGGGTGCCTTTTCGCAGTTTGTTGCTTTGGTAGCTAGAGATTTAGGTATGAACTTTTGGCTGGGGACCGAAATAGAATTATCGGCGGGGGTATGTACAGGACGAATAACATCGATAATGAATGGGCCTTCAAAGGTACAAGCCTTGAAAACGTTCCTACAGGAAAAAAAGGAGGCAGGGGTGATTTTTGACATGGGCAAAGCTTATGCTTACGCTGATTCCATCCAGGATTTACCTCTGTTATCGCTCGTAGGATACCCTGTGGCCGTTAATCCGGACCAAGAACTCCTAAAAGAAGCTAAACTAAGAGGGTGGGAAATAATCAGGGATGGCTCCTGATTCATCCGACACATAATTCTGTCGCCACTTGGCAGTAGTGGAAGTGAAGGGCATTGGGATAATGAAAAAATTTCTCGCATATTATGGGAGGAATCATTTGTATTTCGCCGAATCTTGATAGGTAGAAGAAAACGCTGAAGAAGAGGAAGGGAGAGGACATTTGTGGATGATTTACGATATCCAATTGGAACGTTTGATTTTGAAGAAGAGGTTCCGGAAACACAAATCAGTGCTTTAACAAACGATATAGAAGCGCTACCTGAGTTGTTAATTAGGGCTGTCGAGAAATTAACGGAAGAGCAGCTTGACACTCCCTATAGACCTGGCGGTTGGACGATTCGCCAGGTAGTTCACCACTTAGCAGATAGTAATATGAATGCTTATATCAGATTTAAACTGGCCATGACAGAGGATAAACCAACAATCAAGCCTTATGATGAAGCTCAGTGGGCTGGACTAGAAGACTCTAAGTTACCCATTGAAGCATCCACGAAATTGTTGGAAGGATTACATAAACGCTGGGTTAGTCTACTGAGGTCGCTATCGTCGTCCGGTCTTGAAAGGGAGTTAATTCACCCGGATAATGGGGTATTAACGATCAAGAAGTTAATTAACCTTTATGCTTGGCATGGAAATCATCATTTAGCTCAGATCAGTTTAGGTATAAGTAGAATGATGTCAAAATAACTATTTGAATAATTAAGTATTTTTAAGACTATATTTGAGGCAACTAAATCTGCCATAGTCATGAGCTTTCGTTTTGGTAATTGCGTATCAGTAGGAAGGATGCAGGCTGGGAGCGAATACTTTCAGCCTTATTAAATGAATACCTTGAATGCAGGAGTATTCAATTTGGTGTAAAAGAACCATAATTATTTTATAAGTTGCTGAAAAAATAGTATATTTAACACAAAGGTCGAAATAAAAGTTATATGAAAGGGTGTTCTATGGGTAAGCTAATATCCTTTAAGATGCGTCTAAAGCGGGTGATAGTTTTCTCAGTTCTTTTTATAATTCTTGCCTGTACCACTGCGCTGATTGTGAATCAGCACGTTGAGTCAGTGGGAACAAAGTATATAGTCAACGCAGGAGAAGTTCCTATGGCGGATGCAATTCTCGTCTTGGGTGCTTATGTTTTTCCTAACGGTACGGTATCGACTATGTTAAATGATCGTTTAACAGCAGGATATGAATTATACGAGCAAGCGAAGGCTGCTAAACTAATTGTGAGTGGGGATCACGGTGAGACGGATTATGATGAAGTCAATTCTATGAAGAACTTTCTTAAAGAAAAAGGCGTGCCTAATGAAGATGTTTTTATGGATCATGCCGGTTTTAGCACGTATGAGAGTGTCTATCGAGCGAGGGACATTTTCAAAGTTCAGAAGGTCATCATTGTTACGCAGGAGTATCATCTGATGAGAGCAGTTTATGTGGCTAGGGCATTAGGGTTGGAAGCGTATGGGGTTGCCTCTGACAGACATGATTATGGACAAGCTATGAAGATGTATAATATCAGGGAAATTGCAGCAAGGAATAAAGACTTTTTGTGGACCAATGTTTTTAAACCTAAACCAACCTTTCTAGGAGATGCGATACCTGTTTTCGGTGACGGCGCGGCGACAGATGATAAATAAGAGCAAACAAAATAGCCCCGATAGAAGGATCGCTAGCGCAATCAATCTACCGGGGCTATATGCTAAAGTGAGCTTAGCAATGGTCGTCTGAGCAGAAACTATCAATAAACTCTTGAGGGAGCTTCTTGATTAATATGACAGGTATAGTGGACATGTGAAGCAGGTCGTGTGCCAAACTTCCTTGCAGCAAACCTTGTAAATCGTTTCGCCCCCGTGTACCCGTAATGATTAACTCAAATTGATTTTCTTTAGCATACTCATGAATTGCTTTTGCAGTCTCAGAAATACTTGTTTTAGCAAAGACTATTTCCTGATTGACGACGTGCCCTTTCTCAGAAAATATTTCATTGATTTTGGCTTGCACTTGTGCATACTGCTTTTTTTTGCTCGCATCACTTACATTGATATAGTCCATCCAGTCTGATTTAGAGTTAGTTGGCCAGGTTGGCGTCTTATTACTATCGGGAATCGAAGGATCGGCTTGTACTTGCAAGACGGTTAAATGCATAAAGGGTATACGCTGTCTAAGTTTTGCTGCATAAACTGCAGCGGAAAAAGAATGCAGGGAACCATCAGAGTAGAGCAGTACCTTTAATTGATTGGAATTATCAATATCTGCGCAGAAATTATCAATAAACTCTTGAGGTAACTTTTTGATCAAGAGCACGGGTATCGTTGATTTGTGAAGTAGGCTATGGGCTAAACTGCCGTGAATCAAACCGTCAAAATCTTTCGGTCCACGAGTACCCATAATGATTAATTTAGCATGATTTTCGTCAGCATATTCAATAAGCGCATCCGTTGTTTCGCCAATACTAGAATGAGAATATATTACTTCGTTCGTCACCTGCATGCCTTTATTCGAAAAAATTTCATTGGTTTTGGTGAGGATTTCTTCATACTTTTCTTTAGTAGCTGAATCCGTTGACTGATTGAGTACCTGTTTCATCCAGTTCGAGGTTTTATCACCAGGCCAGGTGAACACCCAATTATATTGTGTCCCCATAGAATCGGGGCTATTTTTATCTTGTACCTGTACCACGGTTAAATGCATATTGGGCATATTCTTCAGTAAGGTAGCAGCGTAAACGGCTGCAGAAAAGGCCCGTTGCGACCCATCAGAGTAGAAAACCACATTAAATTTAGAGTCTTTCATTTCAAACACCACTTTCAAAAAATTTAGATTTACTTCAGTATGTATCGACAAAGTAAAGAATTAAATCATTGACTGGATAAATAACCAAACAATAATATAGACTATGCCGTGATATTAACTAATTATATCCTAAATAACCATTTTGTATATGTTAGCGACAAAATATTTGTCGCTCATTTTCATTTCAGAGGCGCGACTAGTACTCCCTAAACATAAATTAAGAGAAGAGATTTACACGTTTAGAGGAGGATACTTATGCAAATTCATGTGATAAGATCTGGGGAAACTCTTATTAGAATTGCTCAAGCTTATGGAATTTCCGTTGAAGAGATTGCAGTAGCCAATCAAGTTCCGGATCGTAATCGGTTGGTCGTGGGGCAAACGCTGGTGATACCAATATACGGTCAATACCATTGGGTCCAGCCGGGCGAAAGCCTATGGCTCATCAGCCGACGTTACAAAGTATCATTAGATGACCTTGTACAAATTAATCAGATCTCAGATCCTAATAATATTCCAGTAGGTCTTCGTTTATACTTACCACAGAAACCAAAGCAGACCGTTGAAACGAACGCCTACATTGATCCGCGAATGACTGGTTCTCGATCAGGTCGAGAGGTTGATAAAGTTGGAGAGCATCTAACCTATCTAGCTATTTTTAGCTATGCTGTCAGGCGAGACGGAAGTCTGACTCCAGTGGAGGATCAGCCGTCGTTAAATGCAGCGCGTAACGATAGGGTTGCTCCCTTGATGGTACTCACAAATTTTGAAGAGGGTCAATTCAGAACTGAATTAGCTACCTTGATTCTTACCAATGAAGCTTTGCAGGATCGCGTCTTAACCCAAGCCCTTCGGATCATGGAGGAGAAAGGATATCGTGGGCTAGATTTTGACTTCGAGTATCTAGGAGCGGAGAACAGGGACCGATATATACGATTTTTAGATAAAGCTCGACGGTTATTGAAGCCCCGAGGGTATTTTACGTCCACAGCATTGGCACCAAAATATAGAGATGATCAAAAGGGGGTTCTTTACGAGGGACACGATTATGCGGGGATCGGTCGAGTTGTCGATTTCATCTTCTTTATGACCTACGAATGGGGATGGTCAGGAAGTAAACCGATGGCTGTATCACCCATTGCCCAGATGAGAAATGTAATGAAGTACGCCGTATCTGTCGTACCAAACCAAAAAGTCATGATGGGTATGCCTCTGTATGGTTATGACTGGACTCTTCCCTATGTGGCCGGGGGTAAATTTGCTAAGTCAGTCAGTCCACAACGAGCTTTAGAGCTTGCCATCCGCTATGGTGCAAGCATAAACTATGACAAAACTGCACAGGCCCCTTGGTTTAGATATACCGATGACCAAGGGAAAAGACATGAAGTATGGTTTGAAGATGCTCGCAGTGTACAAGCAAAATTTGATTTAGTCAAGGAACTAGGGCTTCGTGGTTTCTTCTACTGGGTATTAGGAAACGACTTTCCTCAGAATTGGCTTTTAATTGAGGATAATTTCATAGTCAGCAAACTGATGTAGTAAGCGCACCTTACTTTACTATTCAAAAAAGAGCGGCCCTGAATTAAACATTCAAGGCCGCCCCTTTTGATCGTTACATAAACACTGTACTTTCCTTATCAGCTTTGACATCAGCATATATTGGTTGCATTTTTTTGGGATCTGAGGTTGTTTGTGTTTTATTTTGCGTATCTGGAAACATTTCGGGGTCTGAAAAGCTAACTAATGCTTGAGCCGTGGTTAAACCATAGATAATGTTATTAAATAACTCTGCATAGTGTGTCTTGGTGAAGCTTGGCGATGTGGCAAATATTCTAAACCTTTGCCCAATCCCGTAGATGAATTCCCAAGTCACTGCACCAAAAAACGCTCCCTTTAACAAAATGTTGTCTTTTCCAGTCTTTTTCAATAGTAAAGTTAAAGGATATGCCAAAACAGCGCCAGTGATAAGATGTAATATTTGACCTAGCCAGAAGTTCTTGCGTTGATTAAGTCTAAAAGGATTTACAAAAACTGAACCAGCAATATGTCCGTACAAGGCTTCAGTTTTGCCTTTCTTCCAGAGCAGCCAATTTGAAGTGTCCATGGCTAAGGTTCCTAATAAGCCGGAAAAGATGCTGACTGTGACAGAATCTTTCATTCTTAGAACTCGTTGCAATCTACTCATTAGATTTAATAGATTATTTATTTTTTCCATTCTTTAAGCCTCCATTTCCCATACATTGTTCGAATTTTATTAGAATACACTATGCGCCTTTTCATTATTATTTGGAAGTTGTGCACATATATCCTGACACAATATATGGAAAATTGGATAGGCTTAATAAAATGAAATAAATAGGGCCGGAGCGATAATTGCTTCCTACCCTATTTATTGATTATAAATAGTTGTGGAGTATGTTACGTACTTTGTATTAAATGAACAATTAGATAAATTCCCACAGATACTATTGAAAGTGTGAGCAGTATATTGAGTATAGGTGATGGTTGATAGGTATCATCGTTAATTTGCCGTTTAACTTTGAGATACCGGATCAAGGATAGGATACACATTAATGAACCAAGTCCAACAAGGAAAATTCCTGCGCTAGACGTGGACAGATCTGGGGAAGGTAGGGCATTTCCTATGCTGGCTTCCAATACGAAGGACATTTGTTGGCTAAATAACGCAAATCGTTCAAGAACAAAACCAAAAGCCATTATCCCGATGCTTGTTCGTATCCAGGCTAGAAATGTCCGTTCATTAGCCATGTGAACTCGTCGGTCGCCCACTTTTGGAAATTTTTTAGGTTTTGATGTTTCAGTCATGGTGTTGATAACTCCTTACTCCGAAGATTTTCCGTAAATGATAGCTCGAGCCCGGTGCAGTAGACTGTACCAGGCCCTAAGCAAAGATTTATATACCGGTTTTGTTATACCCAATCGTGAGACTCCCACCTAGCAGGAATGTTATTATGACGTTCAACTTTAGTGAACATGTATACTTACTTAAGAAAGCCGTTGAGAATTGTATCTTCTGCTTCCTTCTCCGAGAAGCCAAGCGACATCAATTTTATTAACTGCTCGGATTCAATTCTTCCAATGGCTGCCTCGTGCACAAGTTGTGCTTCACTATGATAAGCAGAAATCCTTGGTGTAGATAGAACGACGGCATTGTGCATAATGATTGCATCGCATTGAATATGCCCTCGGCATTTGTTCTTCCCGGCCAAATCAAAATAGAAGACTTGCTTAGAATTGTCCTGAGCAACGGACCGTGAAATAATCTGAGCTGACGAATCTGCACCTAATAATTCGACATTAATACTGGACTCCGCTTCTTGATCTAAGTAAGTCAAGAGACGTTCAGTGACCACAAGTTTGGCATTACCCATAAGTTTAATATCTGTCTCTCTATTTGTACGATCAATGCCTTTGATTTGAATCAGTTCGAGTTCGACAATGGCTCCCGCCTCTGCCTCGATAACCGTCTTGGGATTTAAAACTCGCTGTCCTTTTCCATCACCTTGACCATAGTGTTTTTCGACATACTTAAGTTTGGCGCCTTTTCTAACGTAGAAGGTGTGGATTCCGTCATGCTGTGATTTGTGGTCGCCGCAATTATGGATTCCACAGCCTGCAATGATCTCTACATCAGAATATTCCCCAATTTCAAAGGTATTATAAACGACATCGTTAATGTTGTCTTCCGTCACGATTACTGGGATATGAACACTTTCACCTTTGGTATAGGGCTTTACAATGACATCAATTCCCGATTTATCCTGTTTGGTGATGATATCAATATTAGCCGTCGTATTTCGCTGGACCCCATGGCCATTTTTTCGAATATTGAAAGCCCCTTGGGGAATCTCGTGAAGGTCGGCCACTTTCTCAAGCATCAACTTATCCAATGCATTCAGCATTCTGACCAACCCCTTTCGCGCATTTCGTGCTACATAAACAATCATCGGTGTTCAATATTCCAGCAAGAATGATATCTCTTTCGGATTGCGCACTAATCGTTCCATTGGACATGATAATTATTTCATCTGCCAGCTCCATAATCCGCTCCTGATGGGAAATGATAATAATCGTCGTGTCATATTGCTGGTTGATATTTTTAAAGGTTTCCGCAAGCTTTTGAAAGCTCCATAAATCTATCCCTGCTTCGGGTTCATCGAAAACGGCAACTTTTAGATTTCGGGCAAGCACAGTTGCAATCTCTATTCGTTTCATTTCTCCCCCGGAGAGGCTGGAGTCCACATCCCTGTCAAGATAATCTTGCGCGCATAAGCCGACGTTGTAAAGTAGATCGCAAATATTGACTTTTTCAGGGTTATAGGAGGCTGCCATTTTGAGGAGGTCCTTAACTTTTATACCTTTAAAGCGAGGTGGACTTTGAAAAGCATATCCTATCCCAAGGCGTGCTCTTTCTGTAATTGATAAGTAGGTAATGTCTTGACCCTCAAGCAGGATTTTACCCGAGGTCGGATTATAGACTCCCATGATGATCTTGGCTAGGGACGACTTGCCCCCACCATTGGGACCTGTGACTACATATATTTTTTTATCGTAAAATTTAAGGCTTATGTTCTTTAGTATCTCAGTTCCTCGATCTCCTTCTATTTCCAGAGATACTCCCTGTATATCTAGCATAAATATTCCTCCTTCAGTCCTCGTCCATGGTTTAGAATACCATAATTCAACATTTAATTGTAGTAAACAATCATTTTCCTTTGAAAAAGAATAAAGAAGCTAAAGAAATTATTAATTTCTAGCTTCTTGATATCTATCCCAACAAGTTCAATAAGGCAAAAAAAAGAACGCTATATTGCGTTCATTAAGCTTGTTCATCGTTTTGCCAAAACCATGAACCAAAGTAAACTAAAAACTTCCAAGAAGATTTCAAAGTTTTCATATAAAATCCTCCTTTCTTTGGATGAATAAGTTTAGTGAATTATTATTTGAATATTCAATTATCTAATATCAAGTTTACCCTCGTGTAATGGTTTTGTAAAATACAAAAAACATTTGACGATAATAGGAAGATACTATTATCAGAAATATAATTCGGTTTACGGTATAGTGAACTCGTTCAACTAAAGTTGAACATCGAGACTTCGGAACGAAAGCTTCCGAAAGATGGTTTAAATTACCAGGATATAATAAGCAACGAAAGGTAATAATACGATCATAAGGGTATGTAATGGTTGAGCCAAGATTTATATATGCTCATTACCGGGTGTATATGGGTCGGCCAAAGATTATTGGCAGGTGTTAAAACGCTTGTATATAGTCGGCGGGAAGATCTTTTATGGTTAGGAAAAGCTTTAATGCAGTCTATTTCGATTGTTTTTGAGGTTCCAACTTATCATAACGGGTCGAGCTAAGATTTTGTTGGGTGTTGAGTTTTTCTTACTCAACCATATGTCGGTAGATGTATGCATGTGTAAGAAAGTCGGTTATATACAGCCGAAAGGTTGTATGTAGCTGTGTAGATATCTTTCAAGGTCGAACGAACCATTAATATTGGTTGTGATTTGCTTGACTATGGTCGAAAGATCATGGTTAGGTGATAAGGGATCAGTATTGGTGCTAGGTAAGATCATTGCGTGCTCTTATATAAAACCCGCTAATGTGCGGGTTTTATTTTGTTTATTGTTTTAAGGGATAGAGAGGCATTCACTTAGAGCACACTTAACGTTTCAAATTGAAGCGCAGGGTCCAACGGCACATTTGCCGCAAATATCACATAACCCTAAGTCAGGAAATTGTTTGTCTATTTCAAGCAAATGAGCATAACATAGATGTTTGTCCAGACCTTGGAGCGTCAAGGCTCCTGTGGGACAATTATTGACACAAAATTGACATTTAGAATCTCGAATATAGAGGCAGTTCTCTTGTGTAGGTCGGGGAGTGGGTGGAATTACAGCAGAAATGACCGTACTACCAAAACGACCCGCGCAGCCAGAGGGAGTTATTAGCATATGGTTAATACCGAAGGTGCCCAACCCAGCTACAAAACCTACGCTTTTATTAGACCAACGCGCCGTTAGATCTTGTTCATTAAAATTGTGAGTAGCTGGTTGAGTCACTACATTGATGCCAAGCGATGTTAATTCTCGTTTGAGTTCAGCACTAATGGTTGCGATAAGGGTATTTGTTTCGAGATAAGCGACAGCCCATTCGCGAGCGATTTGGGGACTTTCGCGATTGGCAGTAACGATAGTCTTAGCAAAGGGCAAGAAAAAGGATATCACCGTTTGAGCATCCGCGAGAAGTTCAGTAGGGTGCATATGATGGGGACCAATAATTTCCTTCATTTGATCAAACAACGGGTCTTGGGCGGAAGCGAATCTGACAAGTGGTTTACGGTATTGGGTAATCGTATCGGCATGTTCAGTTTGGTCATTGATTACTTCTCTAATTCTTTCAGCTAGGCTTAGCAATCGCTCCATCTCCGATCATAAACTTGAATTTATTCTATTATTTTAGCATGTTTAGCGTAAGAAAACAGCGAATTCTTGCATCAAGCATTGCTTGAAATATGAACAGCTCGTTTTGGCACACAGCAAACCTTGACAATGTTCTTGGAAAAACATATATTAATAATGAGCAGGTGATTATTAATGCAATATAAAAAAGACGTGTTACGCGAGAGTCTTCTAGTGGAAGCTGAGCAAGAATTCTTTGAAAAAGGGTATTTGAATGCTTCTTTACGCCAAATTGCCAAACGGTCAGGTATGACCATAGGAAACTTGTATCATTACTTTGAAAGTAAGGAAGCGTTATTTCATGAGCTTGTTAAAAACGAGCATGAGAACTTTATCTATATGATGAAACATCATTATGAGCATGAATTTGTGCTTGATGCTCGAGGGTCAGGGGATATTCGCGTGTGGAAAGGTTTCTTACGCAACTTTTTATCGGACCTAAAGCCGATTTTTACTAAGCGGTTTTTAATCATGCTTGATATGAGCACTGGAACAAACTACGAGAATACTAAGGGAGAGTTTGTGCAATTCGTCAGCGCTCATTTTTTGGAGCATAGTAAGGATGCAGCGACAGCGAGGGTTACTTCACCGAAGTTTGCTGAGCTCATTTCTAGACAGCTTATCGACGGTATAATGTATGCCATCCGCAGCGTTCCCGACGAAAATGAACGACTGGATTTGTTGACGGACCTTTTCTTATTTTACATGATGGGTATCAACGAAATGACAAAGTATTAATTAAATTGTGTGGTCTCATTTCTTCACTTGGAGTAATAATGAGCAGATGATTAGTTTTAGGAGGAAAAGATATGCTGAATGTAAAAAACTTGGAATTCAAGTATCGTGGGGCCAAAGGCAACACGCTCAAAGGCATCGATTTCAACATTCATCGTGGTGAAATTTTTGGCTTTCTTGGTCCAAGTGGGTCCGGCAAAACAACCATTCAAAAGGTACTGATCGGACTTCTCAAAGGGTATAACGGTAGTATTAATGTATTTGGAAAGGAACGTAAAAATATCGGACGTGATTTTTACGAAAAGATCGGCGTCGCCTTTGATTTCCCTAACCTATACTTGAAGCTGACAGCGAAAGAAAACTTGCAGCTGATTGCTTATTATTATAAGAAGCCTCCTCAGGAGCTAGATTGCCTGCTCGATAGGGTTGGCTTGCTGCCTGATAAGAATAAAGTGGTTGAGGGCTTTTCGAAGGGTATGAAAATGAGGCTAAACTTTATTCGAAGCATTATGCACAATCCTACCTTGATGTTTTTCGACGAGCCTACCTCGGGACTTGATCCAGTGAATGCCAAAATCATCAAAGACATCATCTTACAGATGAAAAGCGAGGGCAAAACTATTTTCCTCACGACCCACAATATGACCATTGCCGAGCAGCTCTGCGACCGGGTCGCCTTTTTAGTCGAGGGACAAATTGCGCTCTGCGACAGTCCTTATGCGCTGAAATTGAAATACGGAAGAAAAACGGTCAAGGTCGACTATCTTGAGCACGGCAAAAAAGGGACGTCCGAATTTGGGCTTGACCTTCTCGGTGGAAATCAACGCTTTCAAGAGATAATACTTGATCGAGAAATTATCAGCATCCACAGTCAGGATGCTAGCTTGGAGGATATCTTCATCAAAGTAACGGGGAGGGAACTCCTATGAGGCTGATCGGGGCAATAAAATCAGATTTAAGATTTCAATATAAGCATGGCTTCTACGCAGTTTACACATTCATAACTGTTTTGTACATTATTATTATGCATAAAATTCCGGGCGGCTTGATTAAAGATTACGCAGGAGCCTTAATTGTGTTTTCAGATCCCGCCATGCTGGGTTTCTTTTTCATTGGCGGAATTATCATGCTTGAAAAACAACAAGGGGTCATCGACTATTTGGCGGTCACTCCCTTATCACCGGAGGAGTACATCACGGCAAAGCTTGCGACCCTCGGCTTTTTATCGATTTGCGCCGCTGTTGTGATTACCCTCACGACACATGCCGCCGGAGTAAATTGGTTAATTCTACTTTTAGCAATTGCATCAGTCTCAGTCTTCTTTACGCTCTACGGTTTTTTGGTGGCAGCAGGGTGTCGCACAATTAATCAATATTTTCTCCGCATGATTCCCTTCTTGCTACTGATAATCTTACCTTGCTTTGCAGTCCTTGAATTTCCATACTCATGGGTTTTCAACGTTTTGCCCAATGTCGCGGGAGTGAAACTTACGATCGGAGCATTTATTGGCATATCGTGGCAGGAGACACTGTTTTACATTATAGTAATTTCAGTGTGGAATTGGGCGATTTATAGAGTCGCCTTGTGGGTCCATAGAGGAGGAGGGGATCATCGATGACAATGAATGGAAAAGCCTTTTCCTTCGATATGAGGAGACTGACACGCGATCCAATCTTAATGATGTTTATGGTCGTTCCTTTTTTAGCCCTAGCAGCGGTTAAACTTTTCCTGATGCTTGGAGAACCCATTCTTAATGTGAAAACTGGTTTTGTGCTCAGTCCTTATTACGGCTACATTTTGGCAGTTGTCTTGACGTTTTCACCCTATATACTTGGAACGGTGACGGCTTTCCTCATGATTGATGAACGGGACGAGAGTATTTATGAGTTAATGTCCGTCTTGCCCATAGGCTATGTAGGTTATATTACCAACCGTCTGCTAATTCCTTTTAGCTTGTCGATCATCTATACGGTGCTGAGCTATATTCTCTTGGACATTTTTCGATTGTCACTGCTTCAAGTCATCCTGATTGCCTTATTGAGCGGAATACAAAGCATTGTTGTTTCACTCATTATGTTTTCCTTGGCCGATAACAAAGTTCAAGGCTTGACCTATTCTAAAGCGCTAAATATATTCGTCTTTGCTGCTTTGGCTGATTTACTTGGTTTAAAATGGGTCAGTAATATTTCAGCCTTCATACCGTTTTATTGGACGACGCAGCTAGTCATAGATCCTGCGAACTTAATTGTGATTTCTAAGGGGTTGCTTGTGCATAGTGCCTGGCTGTATTTGGGGACAAGGCTTGTCAAGGCACGAAGGTAAGGAGAAGTCGCTCTTTTTGGTGGGTTCAATCGTTAACAATAGTATTCAAGTTCAAAAAGGCAGGTGGATTATTTAATCCACCTGCCTTTTAAGCATTATTGAGTGTTTTTCATTATTCCAACCGCAAGAGTCCCTCTTTTTCCCAAAGTCAACTTCTTTTGAGCCGGGGTCAGAGCTCGACCAGCTTTAACTAAGCCTGTCAGGACCCCGCATTGTGACGTATCCCCAACCAGTACGAAGCCTTTGAGAATGTTTTTCTGCCAAATTAGGCTACGATAGATGGGCAGATCTCCAATCATTGTTTGGCTTTCTTCTTGCACCCAATTCCCCTGTTCCTTATACTCAGGGAGCTTCGTGATTCCAGCAGACATGGCCGAGAGACCGAAAAAGTCCACAGAGTTTAAGCCAAGGGATCCGGGATAGACCTAGCGTCTTCCACACATATTGGCTCCAGCAATTCTGCCTTGGGTCGTGGCGTTCGGCCAAGTGGCATTCACAGTGAACGCCTGACGAGCTAGGTCCCAAGTCTCAGCAATATCTCCTGCAGCGTAGATGTTGGGGAGATTTGTGGCTAAGGAAGAGTCAACTTGGATTCCAAGACCAAGCTGGAAGCCGAAATCTTTTAAATTTCCGATATTCGGACGAACTCCCTTGCCAACGATGACTAGATCAGCCTCAAGTTCTGTAGAATTGTCGATCAGCACACCTTGAACATGATCGGTTCCAGTGATCGCCGTAGCATCAGTTTGTAATAAAAATTTCACCCCATGAGCACTTAAACGCTCTTGAATTAGGTCACTAGCCCCCTTATTAAGCATTTGAGAGAGGAGTTGCCCAGAAGAAAAAAATAGGTAGTTAAGCAACGAGAATAACTCGGTTCTTGTTCCGCAGTGAGAACGATAATTTCGGAGTGGGTGTCATGCGAGTTCCGGACACTCCCCGAGCATCGGTCGAAACTTGTCCATCCCGAGGTATACAACGACAGAGTTTTCAAGAGCTGTGGCTGAGGCTAACGAGTGAACACTGTAGACTTCTCCAGGAGAAAGGCAAGCGACTGTGAATTCTTTTCCCTCTTCGGATAAATAGGATACTTTAACTTGGCCTGACTGGATAAAGTAGATCGGTTCAGTGCAATCCGAGGGAAACTCCAGGATTTGACGCTTAGTAAAGCCCCGCTCATGAAAGTAGCTCTCCCAGCGAATTAGAAGCTCAGGGGAAAGACCATCAAACAACGGGAATTGTTCTAATGCCAATGACATTCACACCACATCCCTTCGAGATACGTGTTCAGCTAAAGGGTCGCCATGTTCAGAATATCATGATTCACAATGCTCGTCATCTGATTTGTTATAAAGTAAGTCAACGATGAAACAACTGAAACATGTAGGAGTAGGTTTCTGATAATACAAAGTGCTACAAAACGTCCCAATGGTTGAGTAATCCGTGTAAAGTGGTTATACTAATAATGTAAATATATTCCATAAATATAAACACTCAAAGTTAAAACTTCTTACAATTCAATGAACTACAGATCCAAGGTTTTCCCTGCTTCATCCAATCGTTACACTCCCACTTCTACAAGTGGGATACCCCCGGCTCCACTTCGGTGGTAGAGTCCCCCACCGAAGACTCGATGTTCAACGTTAGTTGAACGAGGTCACTGTCTTAGCGTGGAACTGGCATTATTTTTTAGTACCACGCTAAGAATCAATCTTTATAAAATTTCCCTAACATTCAAACCTTACACAGGGTAGTTCTCATTAACTAACGCCTTAGTGAGAGGCAATACCCTTCTAATGTCAATTTTTTAATGATCCTTACTTTGCAGAGCAGCCAGGACTCTTTCCGGAGTTAGCGGGAGCTCTTTGAATCTTATCCCTATGGCATCATAAACAGCATTGGCAATAGCTGCTGCCGTAGCCACTAACCCTGACTCTCCCACGCTCTTAGCTCCAAAAGGTCCGGTAATACTAGCAGCCTGGACTAAAATAGTTTCAATTTGCGGCATGTCAACCGAGGTTAGAATTTTATAATCCGAAAAATTAGGATTTAAGGGCTTACCTGTTCCTAAATCAAGACGATAAT
>CAKMJS010000112.1 GCA_927405585.1 uncultured Desulfosporosinus sp. | reverse complement strand
CCATCCGACCCAGATGGGTAGAACGTCAACATTAACGGGAGTATTTCTCCACGATGAGGTGTTCTTGGATGGGGAGTTGAATATCTTCACGAGTAGGTAGTGCGAGTACGGTTCCGGCTGACAAAAACAAGAAGCCGGACCATGTGATCGGAGTTATCCCCATTGACTCCATCTTTGCCCGTTTCAGGCAGTTGTAAGAACGAACGGACAAATCAAGTTCCTCAATCGTCATCTCGAGGATTTCATCTTTGCCCCGATTTATAAGGTCAACTATACGGTAGAGGATACCCGTGTTGGTCAGATCACGGACTATGACAAGTTAACTCTTGAAGTGCAAAATATCTGTTATGAAGACAGATTGACGGAAGTTAATTTTAACTGGCACCAAGGGGAGATCATCGCGCTTATGGGAGCTAATGGTTCCGGTAAATCAACTTTGGCTCGCCTTATCGCAGGTCTGATCGAACCCACTGCTGGGGAGATTTGCCTGACGGTAGATGGTGCCCCCTTCGCTTGGAACAAAATAGTAAGGTGGCAGGAGATTGGGTTGGTTGGGCAGCATCCTCGGAGACAAACGATCGGAGCCACCGTTGCAGAAGAATTAGGTTACGGACTCTTAAACCTAGGTCACGACAGCCACTGGGTGCGTAATAAAGTACGGGAATTGGCTGCTTGTATTGGCTTAGCTGGCAAAGAAGACCAGTCCCCCACAACCCTTTCGGGTGGAGAAAGACAACGACTGGTTACAGTAGCAATTTTAGCTCTACAGCCGTCCTTCCTTATCTTAGATGAGGCCTTAACGATGCTCGATGCCCGTGCCCAAGCTAATGTGCTTGAACTTTTATTTCAAGCTCAGACTCATACTGGGCAACTTTGGATTACGCATGACCCAGAGTTAGCAAGACTCGCGGATCGTCTCTTGGTCATTGAAAACGGGATACTCACTGACATGGGTAAGCCAAGAGATGCTTTTGCAAACAGTGAAACGAATTCACTCTATGGCCCCCGAGAAGTAAATACTCATCCGATCACGCTGGTAAAGACACAGACACAGACACAGACACAGACTAAAGCTGTGGAGGTAATAGCGCCATTTGGAGAATTGGGAGTCGCACGAATGGATGACGGGCGAAGGTTACCCGTCCTAGAGTGGCAAAAGACCAAGTATGAATCGCGTTTAGCCCTTGATAAAGTCGTCACAGCAGGTGAGTTTATTGGGATTGTTGGCCCTTCGGGCTCGGGAAAGACGACACTCTTAGACAGTGCCATGGGTTTCATGTTGCCCAATGAAGGACAACTTTTGCTCTGTGGAGAATTAATATCCAAGGATAACTTAAAGACCCTGCGCCGAAAAACCCGTCTTGTTTTGCAAGAGGCGGGAGAATATTTAATTGGCCGCAGTGTCTATCACGAAGTATTTTATGGAGAGCCTCAAGGAGATCTCTTAGAAGAAAGACAGACTAGGTTAGCGCTTCTTGAACGGTTTGGTATCCCTGATAGTATGGCAGAGAAGGCACCTGAACGGCTCAGCGGCGGAGAACGACAAAAAGTTGCACTGGCCGCTGCCCTGAGAACACTTCCAGAGGTTCTTTTACTGGACGAGCCGCTCCTTGGACTGGATGCATTAAACAGAGCAAGCATCCAAGGCATGATTGCCGCTTGGGACGATCTCACCATCTTGTATGTAACCCACGATCTAAGAGAGGTTGTACCGTTTGCAGATCGACTTTGGTTGATAGAGAACGGGAACGTGGTATTAGATTGCCCTATACAGCGTTGGAAAGAGCATCAAGAACAATTTCGAGCCTCAGGTGTGCGCTGCTAAAGGAGGGGGACACTTATCAAATTCTTCGAACTCTACTGTCCAGGAAACAGCTTATTGCATCAACTTGATCCAAGGGTCAAAGTTGGAGGCTTAGCCTTCTTGTCACTCATGTTAACAATGACCCACTGGCAGGGGCTAGCATTGACCTCGATTGTTTTGCTGGGGTTAGTTGTCTTCAGTCGTACCCCCTTTAAAATCTATCGTTCCCTGATCGTCGTGCTTATCTGGCTGGGGTTTTTCTATGGCTTAGCTGCAGGGTGGGTTTGGCCAGACGACAGAGCGTTTTGGTACGGCCATTGGTCATTAAGCGGTTTTATTCGAGCGGCGGATATGCTTTGGCGCATCGCCTTGGTTTTTGGCTTGACGCGCCTTTACTCGGCAGTCACAATGCCCCTTGAGCAAGGGATGGGCATAGCGTACTTCTTTAATCCACTTATCCGTATCACGCCTAAAGCATCAGATTTTGCCCTAATGCTGACCTTGACACTGCGTTTTATCCCTCTTATCGTAGAAGAGGCACTAATAATTTGGAAAGCTAGAGCATTAAAAAGCGAGTGGCCTCACTCATGGATTAAACAATCCCGGGAGTTAATACAGCTTATTGTACCGCTCATCTTACTTAGCTTGAGGCGGGCAGAAGAACTCGCCGAAAACTTGATGCTTAGAGGATATGGTTCAGGCAATTATCACACCCTCATGCTACATGAGCGGACATTTATAGACTTCATCGGAGTATTAATCATAGGAGTTTGGGGAGTATTACTTTTAATTTTGAGGTAACCTAAATCTTAAATCCAGTCGTAGTGGAGGCTCGTATTAATGCGGAATATTCGGCTAAAATTGTCCTATGACGGAACAAACTATCATGGTTTCCAGCGTCAGCATGAGTCCCATGGACCTACCATCCAAGGTACCTTGGAAAGCGTATGGGAAAGATTAGCGGAGGAAAAGGTAACTCTAGCTACGGCAGGTCGAACGGATACCGGTGTACACGCCTCTGGCCAAGTTGTAAATTTTATGACTTCAGCAAGATTTCCGGAAGAAAAAATACCGAAAGCCTTTAATAGTATGTTGCCCAGAGATATACGGATATTACAGTCAGACTGCGTTCCAGAGGATTTTAATGCCCGGTGGTCAGCCAAGTGGAAACGTTACGAGTATCAAATAGACAACAATCTCATTCCAAATGTATTTAATCGTCTTTATGCATCGCATGTACCTATACCGTTAAATATAGAGCAGATGCAGAGGGCCGCAAATCTTTTGGAGGGACGACATAATTTTAAAACCTTCGCTGCTGCAGGTGGAGCGAGTAAGACGTTTGAGCGGACGATTTACCGCTGTCTAATCAAAAAAGAACAAGGATTGTTCGTTATATCCTGCGTGGGGGATGGATTTCTCTATCACATGGTTCGAATTATTGTTGGAACACTCATGGATGTGGGTAAGGGTCGGATTCCACCTGAAGAGATTCCAGATATTATTGCCAGTCAAGAACGCAAGCGGGCAAGAATGGTTGCACCAGCCCATGGCTTATCGCTTACTCATGTGCATTATACGGACGAAAGCCCATTTGAAGTATTTAGGGACCTCACAGAAATAATAACTTGACATACGGGATAAACTTTAATAGAATACCATTATGAGTTTTTATGCCTTGGCTATGATTGAGCCCCATGCCCCTGGCATACCGCAAGCATGATTGAGCCCCATGCGAGTGAGATAAATAAATGAAAACTGCTAATTTTGGAGGGAAAGTTATGACCACGTTTTTTGCGAAGGCACAAGACCAGGAGCGCAAATGGTTTATCATTGACGCTACGGGGATTCCCTTGGGTCGTATTGCTACTGAAGCAGCACGTCTCCTAAGAGGTAAACATAAACCGACATTTACCCCTAATGTTGATACAGGAGATCACGTTATTATCATTAACGCTGAGAAATTAGTGTTAACAGGTAATAAGCTGAACGATAAAATGTATCGTCGTCACTCAGGTTATCCAGGTGGGCTAAAAGAAGTTCCTTACAAGAAATTAATGCAAATTATGCCTGAACGAGCTATGGAACATGCCGTGAAGGGAATGCTTCCTCATAACAAGTTGGGCGCCCAGATGTACACAAAATTAAAGGTGTACAAGGGAGAATCACACCCCCATCAAGCTCAACAGCCTGAAATCTGGACGATTCAGTAGTTTAAGGAAGGAGGAAGTAAAACATGGCAGTTCAATTACAATATGCTGCGACAGGTCGACGTAAAAATGCAGTCGCACGCGTTCGTCTTATTCCCGGTGAAGGAAAGTTTATCATCAACAAACGTGAGTTAGCGGAGTATTTTGGTAAGAAAACACTGGAGATGATTGTACAACAACCGTTCAACATCACCGATACGCTTGCTAAATATGACGTTATCGCTCTTGCCCACGGGGGTGGCACTACAGGTCAAGCTGGTGCGATTCGCTTGGGTATTGCCCGTGCTTTGCTGAAGGCGGATGCCAGTCTCCGTCCAAGTCTTAAGAGGGCCGGTTTCCTGACACGTGACCCACGTATGAAGGAACGTCGTAAATACGGCTTGAAGAAAGCTCGTAAGGCTCCACAATTCTCGAAACGTTAATTTTCACTGGGGCACTACGTACAATTTATGTTTAAGTCAAAGGAAGGGATTTATCCCTTCCTTTTTAGTTCCTTCTCGCAGGTCACGGTATCTAGCCCTCACGACACCTAGTCAATCCACACTGCAGGAGTATGCGTAATGAGTTGCAGAGTGGCGATAAGCTCGTCCGCTTATCGTCATGGCGATGTTCTAATCTCGAACATCCATGTTCGAGCCATTACGGTTCTCTAATCACGAACGTCTTGTTCGAGTCATGGCTTTAAGGACACTCGGTCGTCCTTGACCAACGGGCAAAGTGGTAAAATTGGACAAGCTAAATGCATATTCCGAAGGTCTCCCCCATAAGGTAAGACGGAATAGACTGGGGGAGGCGGATGGAAATGAGACCAATCTGGGTTGTAAGTATGAAAAAACGTAATGGAGTTATTTGGGGAATCATGCTTGTTCTTATTTTGACGTTATCCCTTGGATGGGAATTCAGTAAACAGGATGAAAAAATCTGGAGCTGGACCTTGGGTAATAGAGTTGTTCTAATTGATGCTGGTCATGGAGGCGTAGATCCAGGGGCAGTAGGTCTAACCCAGGTGTTGGAAAAAGACGTAACCTTAGCCGTATCCAAGCGTTTACAAGCACTAATTCAACAAAGTGGGGCTAAAACAATTATGGTACGCGAGGATGACCGCGACTTAGGAACCTCACAAGGACTCTTAAAACGGAAACGAGAAGATCTTGCACAACGTATCAAGTTAGCTTTGGACACTCAGGCTGAGGTTTATATTAGCATTCATGCTAATAGTTTTCCTGATGCAAAATTAACGGGAGCACAGACATTTTATCATTCGGATTCTCCTGAAGGGAAGGAATTAGCTCAATCAATTCAGCAAGAACTAAATAGTATGACGAATGGTAAAAGAGTAATCAAAGGAAATCAGGATATCTATGTTTTGAAAAAAGCTAACCAAGCTGCTGTAACCGTAGAGCTGGGTTTCCTTTCAAACGCTGGTGAAGAACAGTTGTTGATGACTCCCGAATATCAACAAAAGCTGGCTGTTGCAATATATCAGGGTATAAGTGTTTATTTTAGTAAACTTGAGTGACACAGCGCTCAGTGCTTACGACGCAGAGCAAACTAACCGTGTAAGCTCCTAAATGGAGATCGGGGTTCCCGCCAAATTCGCCATCCCTGGCTCAGTTGTCGGCGGCGCACGTCCTTGTGCGCCGCCCCGTATCTGGGGTCGCTTACACGGAAGTTTGCTATTCTGCTTTCGTAAAGACGTCGCCCTCGTGTCACACTGCGTCCCGGTCTGGGGTCGGGGACCGAAATACGAAAACGAAAGAAAAACGAGAGTACGAGAGTACGAGAGACCGTGAGAACGGTACAGGTGAGACGGCGCATTTCATGCGCACCGTCTTTTTGTGGGTCATTTATTTGTGAGCTTGCTTCGTAAAGATAGAGCGTTCGCGTGACATTGCGTCTTGGCTGGGGTCGGGGACGGGAGAACGGGGCTAAGTAATGGGAGAAAGAACCCGCTTTGTTTTCAGTGAACAGACGTAAGGGAATTGTAAACAATGTTAAAGTGAAAAGTGATTGTTGGAAACTGATGTTATTTGCAGGAAAACCATTTTCTTTAGCGAATGGTTTATATATATCTATGCGGTAAAGTGGAACTCACGCTTATTAGGAAATAAGTGTTTTAGAATTGACTAAATGTAGTACAAATACAATAACTATACAAACGCACCTTGTTGGTAGGAGTAAAGGAGGTCATATTATGGATAATTTGCCGATTATTTTATTTTTATTAGGAGTTGCGTTTTTGTTTTTAGGTTGGCGTTGGCAGAGTCCACCCAACGAAGAAGCTATGACAGCTTTAAAGGGGCTGGCGTATTTGAAAAGAGAAATACTTCGGGTTCAAGATCAGGTTCATATTCTCGAAGACAAAATACATACCGTTCAGCAAATCGAATTGAAAGAAGCTACCTTGAGGGAAACTGAACGCAGGGTAATAGAGCATATAGAGACACAACGCAGAGAAAGTGAACGCGGAGAGATAGAACGCAGGGAAATAGAACTCAAGGAGAAAAGCAAACTTTATCCCTTAAAGAGTAAGGAGCAAAGAGAAAGAATTGGTGGTGGGGTTGAAACCAAACGCAATATCTCACCGAAGTACCAGGAAGTATTAGATCTGGCAGCCAAGGGACATCGTATTCCCGAAATAGCGCAGTACTTATTGTTAAGCCAAGATGCCGTGATGATGGTTCTGAAGACGCAATCAAAAGGAGCTGCGCGATGAAAGTAACGCGTGGTTATTGGCTAGGTTTGGGATCAGGCCTTATTTTGAGTGCAATGTTGACTATGGTCATATCCCCTCAACAGGGACCCGTTGTATCACCACAAGAACTGTCTTCAGTCCCACCCGTTAAGCAAACAACAACGCCTCTAGAGGAAGGGGCAAAACAAACCGATCCCCCTTCGACGCCCGAATCCGTGGTACCTGAGGCCCAGCCCCCAGTATTAAATCAACCCTCTATGGACCAAACACCTAATACCCAAAGCTCTTCCCAAAGTGAGAAAAGTTTTGTTATTCCGAAGGGAGCCAGTTCAGAGCGGATCGCGGACTTGTTGCTTGCTCAGGAATATATCACGGATAAAGAGTCTTTCTTAGCGATCGTTAAGCAAAAGGGAGTAGAACGTATATTTATAGCTGGGACTTTTTCATTGTCTCAGGGTCTTACTAATGAGGAAGTAATTGGACGATTATTAAAACAATAAGGATTTTTCAGAACACCTCGTACAACGGGGTGTTTTCGTCTTAGAAATAAGAACTAAACACATAATAAGTAGAGGTGTGTGAGAACTTAAGGAATATTATGAGAAAAACGAGGGTTGGGTTTTTGGGGTTTTAATAAATTAGGGTTGACAAAGTAATGATATAAAGATATAATAAGAATATACCAATATGATGACAATAAGGTTTTCAATATTAAAGCGCATAAAAGGAGCAAGGTTTTAATATGGATATTAACTACGATGAGATCTTTCCAGTTAAAGAAAAGGTTCCAGAGGGACCAATCGTTAAGTATGTCATAAGGCTTTCATTAGTCGCCCCAAAAAGCAACTACGATCTGACTGGAATCTGTGAGAATATCGACGTTCCTCAGACCTTTACTAAGGCTGCTGATCGGTATAATGAACACCCTTCACGGAGGATTGATGGGGGTAAGATGACTAATATCTTAGTTAGAGCGGATGACATTGTTTTTACACTGGAGATAAAATCGGGTCATATGAAAAGTATGCGCAATACGATCGGTAATTCAATAAGTAAGTGGTTATACACTGATTACTCTTGGAAGAGACTCACCGCACTTTCAGATACGGAGCTTCGCAAAAAGCTGTTTACTGTAGAGTACGTTGAAGTCGGCTGATATCTTAAATTATGTGTTTAGAGTATCTACCCTAAGAACTCCACGCTTAAGCAATCCGAATTTATCAACGTGGAATTTAGGCTAATATAATACTTAGAATAATGTTAAAAAAAGAAAGAGGTTGTTAAGGACTATGAGAAAAATTATGAGTGAGACAATCAATAAAACAAAAGTCAACAAAAGAACAGTCGTAATAGCAACTGCTGTTACTACACTTTTATCGGCAACTGCTGCTTTGGCAATTAAAGCCTTTCGTAAGCCTAAATTAGTCAAAGAAGAAAAGAGTGAAGTCGAAATCGTCCTCGATGGTTTAGTCGAAGCCGGTACCATTACTCAGGCTCAACAAGACGCTATTCAAAACGCAATCATAGCAGCTAAGGAAGCAAGCGCTGTAAGCATTGATTTAACACCAGAAGAAATCATCGAAGTAACAATCGTTCCAGAATCGGATAAACCCAACACCCTTACAAAGCTGAAAAACTCGCTAACAAAGGGAACCCAGAATAAGGACCTATAGACTACTACCTATTAATTAAACATTTAAACATTGCTGCAAATCGAAAAGAGCTCCTGGTGACAACACTAGTTGTTCTTTTCTTTGTCTTTATAATTAATTACTGACCTATATTTGAAGAGCTATCTTATTCCTGATAAGACATAAACTATTACACAATTGGATAAGCATAGTAGGGTGTTAGATAGGGTAGACAAGGGGCGCATAGTATGTATTTCTATTATCGATCTATTGAACAATTTATAAGGTATCTGGTAGGATCAATCATGAAACATAATATCGTTTCGTTGGCAGCCTCGATTGCTTTTTTTGGGCTTTGTGCAATGATTCCGTTGGTTCTGCTGCTTGTATATGGCGCATCATTTTTCATTTCGGATACCTCAGTTCAAAATTTCTTGTCAGACATTGCCTACTCCTACGTCCCAATGTTACCTGATGCTAGTTTCAACATTGTGGAAAATGTGTCTCGCTTAGTCGCGGTGGGTTCGAGCCAAGTCGGCGTTGTTGGCTTGATTGGTTTACTTTGGACCACTATGAGCGGATTTGTATCATTTCAGAATAATCTTGACACGATATTTGAAATTCGTGAGCGGCGGTCATTTATCAAGCAATACCTAGTGGGCTTCAGTATGATTGGAGTACTCTTATCGTTAACCGTTATTACATCCTTGGCGACAACGTTATCACTTGAGTTGGTACAAAGAATCTTCATGAGGGGCAACATAACCTTTTGGCTAGCATTTTTTCATGACATATCCCGAATGTTGTTTCCATTACTGTTGTTTTTAACTTGTTTCGCCTGTTATCGTTTTGTGCCTTCTCAGACGATCAGGTATTCCTACCTCTTGATTGGTGCCATGATTTCAACATTAGGAATATACCTTTCGCGGGAAGCGTTTGTTTGGTATTCGCTGCACTTGGGGCATTATCAAATAATCTATGGGAGTCTAACCTTCGTAATGCTCTTTACCTTCTGGATTTATATTGTATGCATAATAATATTGTTTGGTGCAGAGGTGGCAGTGGCATTAAAAAAGGTTAGAGAGCCTAGAGCGTATAAATAGCTTTAGTAAATAGACTCTTCGTCCAATAAGTTACAATACTTTTTGAAACCCCATAGCTGTGGCAAAAATTTTAAAGCAATCAAATATTACAGTTCGACCTGTATAAGAGATATGGCGCTTGCAATTTATTTGCAAGCTTTTACTTTTTTAGGGGTACATTAAGGGTAACAAACCAGAGGACAAGGTCAAGATAAAATTAAGGTGGAGGTATAGCTCTATGCACAAAAAAGTTATCAGGATTATAGGAGTTCCGATTAGTTCGGCATTTGGCAAACGGATTTATTGAGGGCGTATTTCGTAAAAAATCCCTTCAAGAACACAAGAGAGGAATTGCGTCAAGGCGTGCAGAAGATAAGGAGTGAAGAAGGCAACTGGCTGTCTTGAATGGACAAAAATTGCATGAAACATTTAGGCGTCGTCATACGTATATAGTGCGAGGGGATAATAAGAGTTAGATAGAACTCAGGATAGGAGCCAAAGCGGTATGGAAGATGCCGAGATCATTCGGCAGGTACTAGCCGGTCATCACGAAAAATTTGCAGGCCTCGTAGAACGCTATCAGGCACCTTTAATACATTTTCTGCGCAGAACTCTCGGCTCGGATGAGGAGGTATTCGACTGCGCTCAGGACGCATTTCTAGCGGCCTATCGTAATTTGAGTAAATACTCTGTGGAGCATCCGTTTCGAGCTTGGTTATATACTATTGCTCGAAATAAAGCTCTTGACCTTTTGCGTAAACGGCGAAGAGAAGCACCGCTTACTCTGGACGAAAACTTGGTGGACCAGCAACCCCTGCCAGAGGACGTCTGCCTAGCGAATGAACAGGCCGCTTTGCTAGCGGAGGTGTTAAACGAGCTTCCCGAACATTACGGACAGGCACTCTATCTGCGGTTTCATCAAGAACTTTCGTACGAAGAGATAGCCTTAGTATTGGAAGTCCCAATAAGTCGAGTTAAGACTTACCTCCATCGGGGCAAGGAAAAACTGCGACAGCGTTTGGAAAGGAGGGCCATCCATGAAGGAGACGGACAAAGCGTTATGGACCCAACTGTTTCAAGATAAACCCATTCCCAGCACAGCACTAGACCATTTTCAAGCACAGCTTATGGCTCAGATCGTGGCAAATCCTGTGGATTTTGAAGAGGAAATTCGCTTAGCTCAGCGTAGAAAGTGGGGTATCGGATTAGCCCTTAGCTTAATGGCCGTGGGCTTAGCGTTCGGAGTCTTTTTATGGTTGGAACGTAATATGGTTTATCAAGGCCTGAATTTAGTCTTAGTCATGCTGTCTGGATTAACCTATGTTTCGAATCTTCAGCAGCTTGGGACCCGAATTGTCGAGAATTTGTTACTTTTAAGAGAGTTGGGGACAGGACTAAGTCTTCTGTGGGGCGTTATTTCATGGCCAATTCTTGGGGTGATATCCGTTTTTGTCATATTTAGGAGCGCAAATCAAGTTCATGAAGAAAAATCCTCTATCTAAATCCGTAAAATTGGATTAAACTGTAATCGTAACGGTAGTGTTTAATTATGAGGTGAGCTGAGCAGCAACTAGATAAGAGAGAAGAAGAGAGTTGGGATACTCCATGGATGCTATAAAGGAGTTTTTCAGGGATCAGGCACAGTGCTTACGCCAAGAAGTTTGGGAACTCGCGCGCCAGATCGGGGAACGACCGGAACTTGGATACAAGGAATATTTTGCGTCTGAGGTGTTATGCACTTATCTTCGGAAACAAGGATTTGAAGTAACACAAGGGATCGCCGGGGTGGAAACGGCCTTTTTGGCTCGATTCTCAGGTACGCGTCCAGGGCCTCGGATTGCTTATTTGGCGGAATACGATGCTTTGCCGGGTGTGGGACATGGTTGTGGGCATAACTTAATCGGTGCAGCCAGTGCTGGAGCAGCAGTGGTTTTGAGTAAGAGCCTGGACTTAGCGGGTGAAGTTTTAGTTATTGGTAGCCCAGCTGAAGAAACCAGCGGAGCGAAAGTGACTTTAGTCAAAGAAGGGGTATTCAAGGACGTTGATGCTGCAATAATGTTTCATCCAGGCAGTCAAAACGTTCCTGTAATTTCCAGTCTGGCCTTAGATGCATTGGAATTTACGTTTCATGGTCGAGCTGCCCATTCCGTGGCTGCTACCAATTTTGGCATTAATGCCTTAGATGCAGTCATTAATTTCTTTGTTGGCATTAACGCGCTTAAAAAGCAGATTCCTTCAGATATGAAAATTAATGGTATCATCACTGAGGGAGGAACAGTGCCCAATATTATTCCTGAACGAGCAGTTGCACGGTTTTATATTAGAGCTAGAAAACGAAAAGACTTAGATGAATTGAGAGAGAAAGTGATTCGTTGCGCTGAAGGGGCTGCCACCATGGTCTCAGCACAGATGACTTGGCAGAAATTCGAGTTTTCTTATGATGAGATGCATACGAATCTGGCCTTGGCAGATTGTTTTACCAAAAATCTGCGAGAGATGGGGATCCATCAGATTGCTTCTCCGCAAACAGCAATGGGCTCTGTAGACATGGGGAACGTTAGCCGGGCTGTTCCTGCCATTCATCCTTATTTAACGTTAGGAACTGGTACAGAGATCCCACATACCCGGGATTTTGCACAGGCTGCTCTTTCACATGAAGGGGAGAGTTTGGTTAAGTTAGCAATGCTCACCCTAGCCTTAACGGGTTGGGACGTTTTAAGTGATAAAAAGCTCATGCAACAAATAAAACGGGAGTTTCGCGCCGTTAAGTGATTGCCAAATGAATAAATGCTCAGTGGTACTAAAGTGATTTCTTGATAATTATTTTTCGTAAAAAAATGGGAAACATAAGTAAACAGGTTTTTATAAGAGGGGGATGAACCCTCTTTTTTTAACGGTAGCGTATTGAATTTTTATGCATATAAATGTATAATTATAAATATTTATTGCGGAGCTGTTCATCTATGGTATTAGTTAAGTTCACTATCTGAAAATCAATAGACAAGAATGCAAGTCAAGAATAGTCCCTGACTTGTATGTGGAGAATGGAGGATCAAGATATGAAGGTTGGGGTTCTTGGGGCCACGGGATATGCAGGGCAGGAATTGGTGCGTTTGTTGAAACGCCATGAGGAAGTAAAGGACTTGTATCTTGCTTCATCCAGCGTAGCTGGGGACGATTATGAGACAGTATACCCACACTGGAGTGGTCAAAGAATAGGAATCTTGCAGGATGAAAACGTTCCAGAGCTCGATGTGCTTTTTTGTGCACTCCCTCATGGGTTAACAGCGGCTAGAACGAGTGGTTTTTTAGAACGTAACATTAAAGTCATTGATTTGGGAGCAGACTTTCGCTTGAATTCTGCCCAGGTTTATGAGCAATGGTATAAGATTAAGCATCCTGCAGTAGAACTTCTCGCAGGTGCCGCGTATGGTTTACCGGAACTTTATCGTGAGCAAATACGGGGGCAAGCCTTAATTGCTAATCCTGGTTGCTATCCCACGGCAACCTTACTTGCGCTCGTTCCCTTGCTTCGTAAACAATTACTGCAGACAAACTATTTAATTATTGATGCCAAGTCGGGTGTATCTGGGGCAGGCCGGGGGGTCTCAATCGGAACGCACTATGCTGAAATTAATGAAAACTTTAAAGCGTACGGAGTAGGGAATCATCGCCATACTCCGGAAATAGAACAAGAACTGTCTCGAGCTGCAGGGCTACCGTTAACTGTGAATTTTACGCCTCATTTAGTTCCGATGACGCGAGGGATGCTGGTCACAATTTATGCTGCGGTTCAAGTAGGGGTCCAAGAGGAGGAGCTTCGCGAGTGCTGGCTGGAACAGTATCAGCAAGAGGAATTCGTTCATGTTTTGCCTCAAGGAACGTGGCCACAGACGAAATTTGCCAGTGGAAGTAACAATGCTTTTTTACAATTGACGGTGGATCAGAGAACGGGAAATGTGATCATAGTGGCAACGATCGATAATCTAATGAAAGGCGCATCAGGTCAGGCAATTCAAAATATGAATCTGGCGATGGGCTGCCCTGAGGGTCAGGGAATTTCAGGAACGGCCCTTTGGCCTTGATTTAGTTCAAGTTGGGTGCAAAGTTGGCATACAAGTTCAGCCTGCAAGTTCGGAACGTCCCCGACTTGCACGACTTGCATCGGGATAAGTGAAGGAGAGTGGCGATAAGTGGATAGCGATAATAAGGTTTGGAAGGTAATTAACGGTGGTGTAGCTGCCCCCAAGGGGTTTTATGCGGTCGGTGTGCAGGCCGGAGTTAAATCTCGAGATAAATATGATGTTGCGCTGGTTTTTTCGCAGGTTCAAGCGCAAGCGGCCGGTGTTTATACTCGAAATCTGGTCAAGGCGCACCCTCTTTATTTAACTCAGCACCATTTGCAGAACGGTTTGGCCCAAGCGATTGTGATTAATAGCGGGAATGCCAATGCTTGTGTTGGAGCATCGGGTGATCAGGCGGCCTTAGCAATGGCTCAAGTCGTAGCAATGTTTTTGGCTGTCCATGTTGAGGATGTTCTTGTGGCTTCAACGGGTGTGATCGGTGTTGAAATGCCAATTGATCGAGTTTTAAATGGAATTCGGGCGGCCAGTGCCGAGCTCCTCGGAGATGTGGTCAAAGGCATTCGTGAGCCGAAGGAAATCTCAGAGGATGGAGCACATCGGGCAGCCCTAGCGATTATGACCACGGATACGACGGTCAAAGAACGTGCCCTTGAACTTCCCTGCCAGGGTGGAGTGATTCGTCTGGGAGGGATGGCTAAAGGATCCGGAATGATCCATCCTAATATGGGAACCATGTTGGGGTTCCTGACAACAGATGCCAACGTTGCTGCTTCGGAATTGCAGCGTATCTTGCGTGAAGCGGTCGACGAGAGTTTCAATATGGTGACAGTCGATGGGGACACCAGTACAAATGATATGGTTCTCGTTCTAGCCAATGGGGCCTCTGGACTGATGCTCAGCGGGGAAGACTTGCTTAACTTTGAGAAAATGGTGAAGATGATGTGCGTTGAACTGGCGCAAGATATTGCCCGAGATGGAGAGGGCGCCAGCAAGTTTATGGAAGTCACGGTGAATGGGGCTAAGACAAAAGAGGACGCCCGAAAAATCGCCCGGAGCATTTGTGGTTCCAGCTTGGTAAAGACTGCACTTTTCGGAGAAGATGCTAATTGGGGCCGGATTTTTACAGCGGCAGGCTATGCTGGAGCAGAGTTTAACCCAGACAAAGTAGATATCTTACTGGGGGATTTAATCGTCGCCCTAGCGGGAAGAGGGGTAGAGTTTTCAGAGGAAAAGGCTAAGGAAATACTGGGGTTCAAAGACGTTCATATTAGCTTGAACCTTCATATAGGAGAAGAACAGGCGACTGCCTGGGGGTGTGATCTGACCCACGAGTACGTTACGATTAATGGGAGTTATCGTACTTGATAGCCCATTTAAAGTAAGAAATCAGAAATCAGAATTGAGAATTGAGAACTAGGGATAAAAGATAAAAGATAAAAGATAAAAGATAAAAGATAAAAGATAAAAGATAAGTTTTAGTAGGAGGTGGTAGCGAGTGACAGGAGTTGATGCCCTAAGCAGATACCGAAGATAGGGCGTTCACCCATTAGCTCTTGAATCGTTTTAATACCAACTTCAACACTCTTGGGGTCTCCTGGACCATTAGACAA
>CAKMJS010000111.1 GCA_927405585.1 uncultured Desulfosporosinus sp. | reverse complement strand
CAATTGAAATTCTTCCTTTCTTCGTCTCCCACTTTCTTTTTTAACCAAGGTGGTAATTGTTTAGAAAGTAGCAACTTGTTCAAACGGTTAAGTTCGTCTATAATCGATGTCCCTTCCAGCACTTTCAGCGGATGAATACCGCTTTGAACAAGGCGTGCTGCTGCGGGTCCACCCATCTGTGTACAATAGACAATCGCACATGCTCGAAGCATTTTAATCCGCACATCGACTTTATCATCGGATTCCGCCAGGTCTTCTGAGGATAAGGATGTATGGATGATCCCTTGAAACCCTCCAGAGAATTTATACATCTCAAATTTTGGGGCGGAAGCAAAATGCGAGTCAATAGTTAATCCATCACTACTAGCAAAGGCTACTAGCATACCTGTACCCTCCCACAAATTTTTATTTTTTGAAATCTTCCTCACACATAGTCTGTCGTTACTAGCTATTGCCCTTTCGAGCTATCGACCTAACGAATTTTTTCCCTAACTCACTGAATTAAGAGTATCGAAGAGGAATTGTTGCGTACCCTCATAGCCAATCCAACGTTTTTGAGGGTAACCCGCTCGGTCAAAGACAGGCAAGCCCGCCCTTAAGTGGGGGATCTTCAGCAACCCTGCGGCCTGACGACCGTTCGAATTAGCAATAATCAAGGTGCTCTGACCCGCTCTCTCCTCGAGCATTTCCAAATCTCCTACTTCGATAGGAATTGGTAGAGATAGTTTGTGGATTCCGGCTTGAGAGGCCGCCAAAGCCACAATAAGCTCAGCACCGACTTCCACCAAACAAGAGGCAAGACTATAGAGTAGATCCATCTCCAAGGCAATCGCAATCTTAAGACCGCCCAGTTGATCATGATAGTCAGCTAGAGTATCCAGTAATCGGCTTCTTTGCCGGAGCAGTTTCTCCGGTACAGCCTTACCCGATATTTTAGCGAGCGTTAAGACAAATTCATCGGTTACTGTGAGTCCAGTTAAGGAAGGAAAGTTGACATGTGGAATCCCGTACGCTTGCTGCAGGATTTCTCCCGACTTCTCCATACTCAATCCAAACGATAGACAAGCCGTGCATTCTGGCAATCGTTGAAAATCTTCAAGTAAGGTACCGCCCTGAACCACCGGAGCAGCTTCTAGTTCGGCATGCCCATCCAGAGAGATTGAAAGATCAGGGATGGTAATTGGCTTAAATCCGAATTCCATCACAATCTCTTTGAGTTCGTCGACATCACCTGGCGTTAGATGACAGCCCGGTATTAAGGCGATAGACAGAACGGGATCTTCATTAACGTTAGGGCTAGGGCTAGGGCTTGAATTTGAATTTGAGCTTGAGCTTGAGTTTGCGTTTGCACCTATACTATTGCTTGTGCTTGTGCCAGTGCCGGTGCCGGTGCAACCAGTACTAGTTCCATGCAATACCGTCGTCTTAGTACAATGTCCTGCCAACGTGCTAATCAGAGCCTCTACCGTCCGTTGATAACCTTCTTGCATGGACCCTATATAATCCGCCGTACAAGCCAGAACCACAGGCATATCCTTTAAATCCGGTCTTTCTAAGCGCAAGCTGGCTAGGGCACTCACCATATCGTCGCCATAAGTTTCGGTTAGGCCGGAACTCATCACCCCAATAATTTGCGGCTTGTACTTATCGGCAGCCACTTCAATTCCTTTCTTAAGATGCTCCCAACCACCAAAAATGACCGAGTCTTCTAAAAGAGCTGTCGAATTAAGGGGAATAGGCTCCTTATAGTGCCGAGAAAGCTGTAATCGAATGAACGAGGAACAGCCCTGTGAACCATGGAGTAAGGCTAAAAGGCCATTGACACCGAGGTAGGCGAGCGTTGCGCCTAAGGCTGGACTGTTTTTCTGTGGATTCCCCTGATAGTGTCTTGTCTTCGTCATCTCAGTCATCTTGCTCACCCTCCTTCGGGGGAAATTCACGCCTTAAGTGCCCCCATACAGGACTCAGCACCGTACGTGTTAAGGTCTCTGCGAATTGAATCATCCCCTGATAGCCGGCATACGGTAGTTTTCGACCGTGATTAATATCCAAAAAAGGGGTTCTCGTTTTATGTGCTAAATACTTTGTCTTACCGCCAGCGACAATTAGGTCCGGCTTTCTCTCGGCAATAATCTTTAGAAAACCTGCCGAACTGGTGTCTTCAATGATCTGAGCGGAGGGATCCATCAAGGCTTTCATGCGCTGAAAATCCTCTGGGGTGGAGTTTTGGGTTCCTCCTGCTAAGATATTGATTCCTAATTCAGCCAAGGTCGACACCATCGACCAAGTTTTAACCCCACCAGTAAATAGGATAGCCTGTCTATTCTCTAGCAACGTCCTGTATCTCGCAATGGTCTTCCGGGTTTCCTCTTCCTTCGTTTTAACATATACCAGCGTTCGTTCCAGCAGGTCCGGATCCTCTAGCGCTGTAGCAATCTTGATCAGTGTTTCTGAGATGTCATGAATCCCGTAAAACGACCCCTCAATAAACGGTATCCCATAACGGATCTCCATTTTCCGAACTAAATTGGTCAGACTTTTGGAGCAGATCAGCACATTCAAGCTTGCTCGGTGCGCTGAACGCAAATCATCGAAATTGGCATCACCGGTAATCGCCGTCTGCAGTGTGATCCCTAAGTTTTCTAAGTCCGGTAAGACTCCCCAAAGATCTCCAGCAATGTTATACTCTCCGATCAGGTTAATAGCCAAAGGAATTTTCTCGTCAGAACCCTCCCCTGTGCCAATCACCCGATCAAATAATACCTCCCCAGCAATCCGATTCCCGATGTTTTTATCCCCCAAAAAACCTGGACAATTGACGGGAATTACCGGAATGGTCAACTCTTTTTCTGCTTCTTGGCAAATCTTGTCGACGTCATCCCCGATCAGCGAGGAAACACAGGTCGCGTAGACAAAGATTGCTTTGGGATCATGCCTCGTCGCGATTTCCAAAATCGACTCTTTCAGCTTCTTCTCTCCGCCATAGATCACATCATTTTCCATAATGTCCGTGGTCAGCCCCCGTCGGAACAGCTGGGAACCTGAGGAGCGAGCTCCTCGGTTATCCCAAGAGTTTCCAGCACAGGCTATCGGTCCATGCACAAGGTGAGCAACATCCGTAATGGGCATCAGCACTACCCGTGCCCCGTCATAAGCGCAACTTCTTTCTGCGCCTTCACCGGGTAGGGCCTTCATGCATAATTTTGGCGAACCGGCATCGGACATGCACTTTTTATCTTTAAGATCCAATTTTGTAAGATTGGTGAACATGAAGCACCCCTCCTTCTAGTGAGGACATTCCTCTCAGCCATTTATCATTATTCCAAATGACCTTGAAAGGAGGTGTGTCCCCTGACCTCTTAACGCATCATTTCAAAGTATGCCTCTGGGGAATTCCTGTCGACATCCTCCAAAAACGTGTTAACGATCATGGTTATTAAATTAATTACTCCGGAATAGCCAATGATTGGATAACGATGGAGATTCACTCTATCCGTGATGGGAAAACCTACTCTAACAAGTGGAATATTGGCGTCACGTGCGGCCCACTTACCATGGGAGTCACCGATTAACATATCCACTGGTTCTGTTACCAACAAGGAACGGAGGTGCCAGAGATCTTTGCCGGCATAGAGTGTGGCTCCTTGACCGTAAGGGCTTGACGCTAGTAAACTTTCCATGGCCTTTTTAAATAATGGGGTGGAATTTGTGCAAACAATATGGACCGGTTCTCCTCCCATTTCGAGGAGAAAACTAACGAGTCCTATCAGGACATCCGGGTCGCCAAACAGTGCGAATTTCTTGCCATGAATATACTGATGGGAGTCCGTCATGGCATCGATGGCACGTCCCCGTTCCATGGTTATTTCCTCCGGAACATCCTTTTCGGTGAATTTGGCAACGGATTCTATAAATTTGTCCGTGCCCGCGACCCCGATGGGCATAGAAAGCGTTTCGAAGGGAACTGCCTTACTGGCCAGATATTTACTGGTTGTCGGAGTTGAGTAAGTCTGACAGAGTAAATAACTTGCAGCGTTTAAAGCATCGTTCATTTCTGAAATGGATGTTGCTTTTTGGTATAACTCGAAGGTACCCAAATTAGGAGCATCTACAACATCACTATAGTCAGGTAACAGGGTATAAGGCGCATCCATCATTTTAAGAAGTCGTTTATATTCACGAAGATTGGCGGGATAAGTGTCAAAACCAGGGACAACGTAGAGCCTGTCGTTGATTTTATCCTCTTGTCTAGGCGTTGCTAAGCAATCTATGAGGCCTTTGAGCATAGTGTCGTACCCTGTAATATGTGACCCCTTAAAGCTCGGAGTGTTAGCCTGTGCAACCGGAAAATCTTGAGGTATTGCCTCTTGTTCTCTGGCATTACCTAAATAAGCATTGATATCATCCCCAATGACTTCCGCCATGCAGCTCGTGAATATCGCGATCACTTTTGGGTTATAAACCGCGTAAGCATTCTTCAACCCTTCAATTAAGTTTGACTGTCCGCCAAATACCGCTGAATCCTCAGTCATAGAATCGGAGACTGCTGCTATTGGTTCCCTGTAATGACGGGATAACGTGCTTCGAAAATACGCAGTACATCCTTGCGAACCATGAGTAAACGGTAAGCATCCTTCAACCCCTAAGGCACAAAGCAAGGCGCCAAGAGGTTGGCATGCTTTGGCCGGATTGATGACTAACTTTTCACGGGCAAAATTCTTTTCTCGGTATTCTACAGTATTTAGCCAAGCTGTTGTTGCCTTAGTTTTAGTTTCCATATGTGACATCCTTTCTGCCCAATTTAATCACTTTGTCCAAGGGGCTTTGATTGATTTCCAGGTAGGGCTGTTAATGGCCATATCCATATCCCGAGCAAAAATCGGGAATCCTTCGTAGCCGTGGTAAGGACCTGAATAGTCCCAAGAGTGCATCTGACGGAAAGGAAGACCCATTTTCTCAAAGACATACTTCTCTTTAATCCCCGATCCAACTAAATCAGGCTTTAACTTCATTACGAATTCCTCAAGCTCAAGAGCGGTCACATCGTCATAAATCAACGTTCCCTCTTTTAAAGCAGGAAGGGTTTTCTCGTAATCCTCTTTATGCGCAAATTCATAACCCGTTCCGATAACCTCCATGCCCAAATCTTCATAAGCTCCCACAATGTGTCTCGGACGCAGGCCACCTACATAAAGCATGACGCTTTTGCCATCCAGACGTGGGCGGTAAGTGTCGATCATTTTTTGCATCAATGGCTCATATTTAGCGATCACTGCTAAGGCTTTTTCCAGGATACTTTCATCAAACTGAGCCGCAATTTTAAGAATTGATTCCTTAATTTTAGTCGGTCCGAAGAAGTTGAACTCCATCCAAGGGGTTCCATAAGTGTCTTCCATGTGTTTAGCGATATAGTTCATGCTTCTGAAACAGTGGATTAAATTAAGCTTGACAAGATGTCCGTTCTGAAGCATTTCCATCGTAGAGTCGCCGGTCCAAATATTGACAACCTTTAAACCCATTTCTTCCAGAATCTTTTTACTGGCCCAAGCATCTCCGCCAATATTATAATCACCGATAATTCCAATGTCGTACTTTCCAACTTCTCTAGCTGGACCTTTACCTAAAAGATGATCACGGATAGCATCATTGGCAATATGATGGCCCAGGGACTGGCTTATGCCCCTAAACCCTTCACAACGTACCGGGATGACCGGCAGACCGTGTTCCAAGCTCGTGCGGCGAGCGACGCTTTCAATGTCGTCTCCAATCAGTCCGACAGGACATTCTGAAAGAACAGAAACCCCTTTAGCATTCGGGAAAAGCCCTACCACCTCGCTGATTATTTTCTCCAGCTTTTTGTCCCCACCGTAGATAATATCGCTTTCCTGGAAGTCTGAGGTGAAGAGAAAGGGTACAAAGTTATCAACTCCGATTTCACCATCTGCCAAGTTCCGGCGGTTACCCCAAGAATAATAACCGCACCCCACGGGTCCATGGGAAATATGCACGACATCCTTGACCGGACCCCAAACAACCCCTTTAGCCCCTGCGTATGCGCACCCTCGTGCGGTCATGATGCCAGGAACTGTTTTTGCATTGGATTTGACTGCGCAACTGCTACACTCACTATCTTTAACCGCAAGATGTTGTCTGCGATTCTTTTTGGCCTTTTCCGGATACACTTCCAGCACATCTTCAATGACTTGTTTTCTGAAATCGATTGTCTCCTTGATGCTCATAATTCTGTCCCTCCTTGTTTCTGCCTAGATTAAAATTACATTTCCATGATTCCATATTCCATCAGTAATTCTTCTAACTCCTCCATGGCGATCGGAGTCGGGATGGTCATCATTTTATTGTCCTCGATTTTTTTGGCCAAGGCTCTATACTCATCAGCCTGAGAGTGAGTGGAGTTATATTGGATAACGGTCTGTTTACGTAGTTCAGCGCGTTGTACCTCGTTATCCCGGGGGATGAAGTGAATCAGCTGAGTATTAATTTTTTTAGCCAAGGCTTCCATTAGCTCAAGTTCTTTGTCTGTTTGACGACTGTTACAAATCAAACCACCCAGACGAACGGTCCCAGTTGTCGCGTATTTTAAGATTCCTCTCGAAATGTTATTGGCTGCATACATGTCCATCATTTCTCCCGAGGCAACAATGTAGATCTCCTTGGCTTTATTCTCGCGGATTGGCATGGCAAATCCGCCGCAAACTACGTCCCCTAAAACATCGTAGAACACATAATCTGTATCCGCTGTATACGCTCCGTTTTCTTCCAGAAAGTTAATTGCTGTGATTACCCCTCGACCAGCACATCCAACCCCTGGTTCCGGACCCCCGGATTCAGCACAGCGAACGCCCATATACCCTTCCACCAAAACATCTTCCAATTCTAAATCTTCGACAGTCCCTCTTTCACGGGCTAAGTCCATTACGGTTGTTTGAGCTTTACTATTCAGGATCAAGCGCGTAGAGTCTGCTTTAGGGTCACAGCCCACAATCGTAACTTTTCTCCCCATTTCGGCTAGGGCGACGACCGTATTTTGAGTTGTCGTCGATTTACCGATACCACCTTTGCCATAGATTGCAATTTGCCTCATGAAAAAACACTCCTTTATATCAAACTAAAACTGACTTAACGTTGACTCTTAATCTAACTTTAACTATGAATTTAACTATGACTCTGACTCTGACCTTGACCTTACTCGATCCTTGATTAACTTTAATTCTGATTCTTAAATAACTGCTTCTTTTCCGGTTTCCCCCGTGCGAACGCGAACCACCTCTTTTAACGGCAGAACGAATATTTTCCCGTCCCCCATGTGCCCTGTCTGATTCGCTTTAATAATTACATCGACCACTTCTTCAACTTGATCATCCTGCACCACCACTGTTAACATCCGTTTCGGAATCCAGTTGAATCTGGTGTCATCCGCCAGTTCTTGACTCAGCATGTGATTTAATTCAGGGTCAATTTCAGCTGCCCAGCCTCCGATCCCGCCTTGTTTTCCGCGGCCCTCAACACTTTGTATGGTCAGAGCAGGAAAGCCAGCATCTTCAAAAGCCTTCTTCGTAGCTGGTACTTGATGGCGTCGAATCACTGTCATTATTTCCTTCATCTCTACAACCCCTTTGTTCCTTTACTTACGGTGTAGGCCTCTTCAACTTCGGTCACAAAGACCTTACCATCGCCCATGGTTCCCGTTTTGGCGCTTTCCAGAATAATCGAGATGGCCTCGTCTAACTTTTCATCTTCAATAACTAAAAGTAGCAACGTCTTGGGAAACTCATCGTAAACCACATCCCCGATCCGAATCCCCTTGGTCCGACCGCGACCAAAAACGTGCATTTTTGTCAGCGACGGCATTCCAGCCTGTGCTAAGGCTTCCGCCACAACCTCCGTTTTATCCGGTCTTACAATTGCTCTAATCATTTTCATAGAATTCATCCTCCTTTAATTTTTGGTCGATCTTCAACTTCACTTGAACCAGTTCACTGAGTGAAATTTCGTAGAGGCGTAAATCTAACGCCATCGCATCACCTCCTTAATTGTTAGCCCGTTTTCATCCTCTGTTGGTGCTTCACAGCCACATCGAGGTCTGACAGGTGTTAAAGAAAAAGACAAAGAGAGCCCTTAATTTCGCATAATTAAGGGCTCTCTAAAACACTTTTCCGCTCCAAATCAACCATCGATTTGGTGCCCGGTTATGAAGTTGTACATTTTATATTAATCTACATCACTGGTGCTCTGGCGCTCTATCACTCTAATTCCACTAATCCCTTGATCACTCTGATTCGTCCTAATTTCGTCATTGATTCAAAGATGCATGACTCCCAGTCCCACCCGAGCGTGCTCTAGAAGGGGATGAAGGGAGGAACGACCATAAATTGCTACCGCAATCCATTCAAAGTCTGTCGTTAACCCAATTTTTAGAGCAAAACTAGCATTGCTATTCGTATGAATAAAAATACTGTTGCTGGCTTCTAGCGTTGCATGGATCAAGGCGTGAATCTTTCGACCTTCTTTAGGGATGACACCAGTGTTAAAGGCGGTTGACATCACGGCGCTTGTGAGCTTTCCGGTATGTTGAAGATTTGCTACCGTTCCACCAATTTCCGTCACGCCACATCGTAGATCAAACGAATCAAACAACGAGTTTTTGAGCTTAACCTCTTCCTCTCTTGTCTCAGTCATCGCTAGTAGTAAGGCTGACCGTTCTAAGGAAGGTTTCACTTTTTCCAGACTAGAACCTTTCACGATAAACCCTCCCTCTAGCGGCAATATAAAAAAGCCGCCATATGTCTCGAAGACATCTTGACGGCTCCATTGCCGGATCTAATCACTAAGTGATATTCACCATAGTACTTGATAACCCACCCATTGTCAACGCTAAAAAAGCAGCATATCCTGTTATAATACTGTTTTATACATTATACATATAGACTACATCAGATTTAAGCATAGCTCTGTGCTCCGCTCGTCATATTTGACGGTCTTGTCTCAGTGAACTCGTTCAATTAAAGTAGTACATCTAGCCTTCGTTGGGTGACCCTACCACCGAAGCGGAATCGGGCGTACCACTTCCACTTGTAGAAGTGGGATTCTCACTTGGATGAACGGTGCTCGATTCCATCCTATTCTCGATAATATTTGAAGTAATCGCTCCGAATTATCTCATCAGCAATGCCCACCCCATGCAGGGCTTTTTCTCGCTCTTCATCAGAAGAAAATGTCCCAACTACTTCCCCACTAGATAAAACCACAAAATCCCTCTTAGTATTTAGCAGATTTCGTCCCATTGCCGTGCCCTCATACTCTTTATCCTCGACCCCCATGAGATAGGCCAGCGTTGGCAAGACATCAATGTGCCCACCGGTCGCCTTTACTTCTCCTCCAGTCATTCCCTTCGAGTAAATGATTAACGGTATTTGAGAATGCCCCTCCATCCACCAGCTTTCTGGGTTCTTTAGTTGTATTATCTCGTCATCATAGAACTTATGCACTCCCGTGTGATCGCCATACAGGACAATGACTGTATTGTCCAACAATCCGTCTTGGTCCAATTTCTCGATAAAGGCCCCAATCTGTCGATCCGTGTAATGGATGCTCTGAAAATAACCACCCAGCTTGGACTCTTGTAAACCAGGGTCCAAGTTCAAGTCGCAATATTGTTGCGGTAAATCAAACGGAGCATGACTGGTAAGCGTGATGAGAAATGTATAAAAGGGTTGTTTTTCTGCCTTGATCAGCGACCCTACCTGCCTAAGATAACTCCCGTCACTAAGACCTAAGCCAATCCGTTCGTCCATTTGAAAATAGCTTTCATCGATCGTCTTCTGAAATCCAATCCCTGTAAGAGCTTGGCGCCAGTTCCAATACCCCCCCTTGTCAGGATGGATCGCCAACGTCTGATAGCCATGGCTTACTAAAATTTTGGGTAGCGAATTATAGGTATTACCCGGAAATCGGAAGAACGTAGAGCCTTGACGCACTGGATAAACGGACGTGTTGATCATTAACTCAGCGTCCGAACTCGTACCATTCCACACTTGCTCATAGAAATTGGAGAAATACAGGCTATTATTTAGCAGTCTATTTAAGTTTGGCGTAATCTCCTGACCGTTAACTCGCTTTCCGATTACGAATTTTTCAAGAGATTCGACTTGCAAAACGATTAAATTTTTTCCCTGAAACTTGCTTGCATAGCTGTTCACAGGAAGGTTCTCTGTTTTATATGAAAACCAAGCCTCGATTCGCTGTCTGTCTCCAACGCTTAAGGAAAGCGGTTTACTATCTTCTCTGTAATTAAAAGTATCAAAAAGGTGATACCCGAGCGGCGAAAGGTTTGCCATGGTCTGGTTCGGTGACCAAGAACGCCTAAACAAGTAATACTGAGTATCTTTATTTAAGATGTCCACCACAAGATGATTAACAAAGATATAACTCGATGAACAAAGCAGCAACACTAAGAAAATCGGGAAACTGCGCAGGTCGGATTTAAACCTTGGCGCAATTTTATATCCCGCCAACGTGAGCAACATTAGGTCAATCCCAAACACTAGATCGAGCGGTCGCAACATGGAAATAATGCTGTCAAAGAGATTGTCTAAATTAGTCGATAGGGATAAAGCATAAACAGAAAGGAAATTGCCGGAGGCCCTAAAATTCATCAAATCGGTGATCATGACCAACGAAAGGAAAAGATTGAAGATCACCAACGCCCAGTAATGAAGCTTACCTCTAAAAAGAAACGCAACGCTCAGTAAGGCAACTTCAAAGGAAATATAAATCAGAAAGAACGGCGGATTAGTATACAGTTGAAACGCACTACTCAGGCTAAAATGTACCCCGTCATTGTTGACTAGGCCTAGAAAGAAGATTGATTTAAGCAGTAACGCAATCCACGTATAGTGAAATAGCTTTTCATGATGTCGAAGGCGGTGTAGACTCGCTTGCAGCGATTGAATCGAAATAGGTGGGTACGTCTCTTGAGTTCTAATAGCCTTTCGTTCTATCTGGTACAAATAAACTCAATTCCTTTACAGTAATTTCAAAATAACACTTTCACCTGCTCGAGCTATTAATCCGTAACCCCCATATCCTAGCGCTTACCGATCTTCCGGTGCAACAAACCCATCGCCTGCTCATATTCTTGCATTCCCATAATCTTCGCCATTCCAGCAAAGGCAACCACTCCAACTACCGTTCCAGTCCCAAGTATGATAAACGAAGCTAAGGTGCGAACGCCCATCATAGGGGTCAGCCATTCACTCCACACCCAGATTACCCCCCCCATGACCAGCGAAGCCACCAATGATTTTATGCTTGTCCAGAACATAGCCCAACCATCCATTTTCCCAAATTTCTTGCGCAGAAAGTAAAACAAAAGCAGCATATTTACAAACGCAGCAATCGTTGTGGCAAAAGCTAAGCCCCCGTGTTCTAGCGGACCAACCAATAAAACCATGGCTAAAATGTTAACCGCCATCGCAATAATCCCTAATACCACCGGTGTCCAAGTATCCTTAAGAGCATAGAAAATCCGCGGCAGGATTTGAATCACCGCTTGAGAAGTAATCCCTATCGAAAAATAAAATAATGGAATGGCCATGGTTAATGTATCATCCGCGGTGAAATGACCATGTTCAAACAAGACCCGAATCAGGGGAAAGCGCAAAACGATCATTCCAACTGAAATCGGTAGGGTTATAAAAATAACCATACGGATGGCATTAGATAGTGTCTGTCGAAAATCATCCCACCGTTTTAAAGCCGCTTGCTCCGTCATCGTCGGAAAGGTCGCCACTGCGATAGCCAAAGCGAAGATTCCTACCGGCAATTGGAAAAGCCGATAGGACCACCAGACAGCAGAAATACTGCCGGGGAAGAGCAACGACCCAAAGTTATTATTGACCACCACCTGAATTTGATTCAAAGAATAACTAAGAATAATCGGTAACGCCAAAGCCCCGATCAAACGAACTCCTGGATTTCGCCAGTCAATGATCGGATAATAGCGAATCCCCACTTTTCGTAAGGCAGGGATTTGAACAGCAAAATTGGCAATTGCCCCGATAACTACCCCAATAGCAAACCCAGAAATACTTTCAGGCCTTGATGGATCCGCCAGAATCGTCCCGAAGAATATTATACTTGCATTATAAAGCACTGTCCCCACCGCTGAGGGCCAAAAAATTTTATATGAATTTAATATCCCCATCGTCAACCCGCTTAGGGCCATAAACAACGGCTGAAGCAAGAGGATTCGAGTCAAGTGGGTAGCTAGGACCTTATTCTCAGGCTCAAATCCTGGAACTACAAGATGAATAAAATAAGGCGTCAGGAAAAGGCCTATCAAGGTAAATACTCCAAGGGTCAGAAAGATCAAATTTGCAACAGAGCTAGCAACCCGCCAACCCTCATCTTCATTTCCTTTGGCGATATATTCCGAGAAGACAGGGATAAAGGCGGCACTTAAAACACCGCCTACTAACAACCAGTATAATAAATCGGGAAGAATGAACGCCGTATTATAAGCATCCGTAGCAGCGTTCTGTCCATAAAAACCCGCCATCAGTGTTTCGCGCAAAAAACCCAAAATCCGAGACACTAATTGAGCAGCCATTAAAAAACCGGCAGCTTTAATAAGTATACGGTTAGTAGATGACATTCGAGTTGACCCCTTCTCCCCATCGTCGTGATCCACCACCCGAATTATAGCATCTTTCACGTAACCGTTAAAGAATAATTTAAGATCCGACACCACTTGCAAGACGAGCGTTACTTGCGAAGCCTTCCGAGAACCTTTGTGGGACTTGTGTAACACAAGCGCTCAGTACATACGACGCAGAGCAAACTAACCGCGTAAGCTCCTAAAGTGGGTGCGGGGTTCCCAGCAAATTCGCCATCCTTGGCTCAGTTGCTGGCTTCGCACATCCTTGTGCTCAGCCCCGTGTCTGGGGTCGCTTACACGGAAGTTTGCTAGTCTGCTAACGTAAAGACGTCCCGCTCGTGTAACACTGCGTCCCTTCTGGGGTCGGGGCAGAACCCCGATCGAACACAAGCGCCTTTGCGTCATTAAACGCAAACAGCGCCACGGCCTTCTCCGTCGCTCATAATCCCCGTCGACCCCAGCCAGAGGGGCCGCGATAACGCGCTCCGACGCCTTTGCGGTCGTCGTAGCCAAACTCGGCTTTAAATTCCTTACCTGAAGTAGGGCGGGAAACAAGGACGTTTCCCGCCGGCACTGCGACAAGGATGTCGCATTTGCCGGGGACCCTACCGCTTGCATCAGGATTTAAAGCCCTAGTTTGGCACGGCGGACGCGTGGCCGAGGACGTGTTTCGCGGACCCTCTCACTTCTTAAAATAATCTGCCAAAATCTCCGCCACAGCCTCTGCTGCCCGATTAGATTCTCCTAGCGTATTCAACTGAGTCCCAAACTCTAACAGCAACGCGCCGTTCGAGAGGTGTTGGTTGTACCGCGCATCCGCTGCATAACTAATGTTCGGCATAAATAGCCCCGGATATTTCTTTTCCCCTAAGGCCATGAGTTCCTTTGCTAAAGCCTCATTTTTTTGCCAGTTCGGATTCATCTTTCCTATCACCACTAGCACCCTACTTACCAGCTGTCCCTTTACCATAATTGTTCGTTTCGGAACTCCAGCGGGTAAGCCATCTCTGTGGAGGTCAATTAAAACCTTCATAGAAGGATAATCTTTGGTCATCTGTGTTGCCGTAGTGACCGATTTACTATATGCTTTCATGAATTCCACAGCATCATGTATTTGTAGCGAGTTAACGGCACCGATTCCATTCCGTACTAGAGCTTTCTTAAGTGTTTCTCCTACCGATACCACATCCCCGTTTTCACCAAACTCATGTTCAGCTCCACCGTCACCTGAGTAAGACTCACTGTTATGCGTATTATAGATTCCTACCAAAATTTCTTTTGCCCCCGGTATGAGCACAGGAGGCTGATCCGAGTTTTCACTCGGTATCTGAGGTTCAATGGGTTCAAGAATCGGCCCTTCAAACTCTGGATCATCGGGATTATAAGCCCACCCTAACCACACCGGCCCTTGTGGTGGCGGAGAGAAATACCCCAAGAAAAATGTCCGGGGATCTGCTATGTTAACACCCGTTAATAGAAACATACTGACCGCTGCCCCTTGATTCCTCGTTAGCTCCACGCGAGCGCGCTCAGGCTGAGAATACCCCGGAGCTCCTTCTAGTAAAATGGCTTCAAATGGAAACGACTGTTGAGCTAGAAATCCAATTAATTCACGAGAACTCCCGCTTTTGAGGGCATAAGCCAAGCCCAAGATAATCAGAATACTGACTAATCCTAAGAGAAATCCTCGCGCCCATTCTCTAAATCTCCAAATCCGAAAATGCTTTTTTTGTCGATGATAAAAATCTTCCCGCAACAAAGGACTTGTCCCCCTTCCTCTATATTGAAGAATTATGAGAGACAAGTCCTAGGTAGAACAAATCTATGGATTTTTCGCAGAATAGGTATCTGACGCTTTAGGTATTTACTAACGAAGCGTCGTTGGAACAAAGCTATCGACAATCCCAATGACGAGCGAAGCCAGTAAAGCACCAATAATTGAAACCGTAATATACCCTGGAACAAGAAACTGACTGAAATAAATCACCACAGCTGCCGTAAGAAATCCAACCGCCCCTCGGCCTGTCCGTGAAATTTTATCACCAAAGATCATTTCAATACCATAGCCCAGTACTGCAATCACCGCGGCTGCGATTAGAGCACCGGTGAAGCCATTCACCCGAAGTCCCGGAACAATAAAGCTTACCAGAAGTAAAACCAGAGCGGAAACAATGAACCGTACGATCATTCCTAACATTTTTGTACCTCCCAATTAATTTGTTTCAATTCACTTTATTTCTAAAGCGTTGCTTACCTACTAACATAGTTTAGACAAAAAAAACAAAATTTATTAATATATGATTTATCAGCTGATTTTTCTTGATAAATTCTCCTCATAATGTTAAAATGTAGTTTGTGTAACAAGCAAGGAGTATCAATAACCAAAGGGGGTGACTATTAGTGCCAAACATTAAATCCGCCATCAAAAGAGTTGAGTTGGGAAAAGCTCGCATGATTAAGAATGCTGCTGCGAAATCTTTCTTACGGACGACTATTCGTCGTTTTGAAGAATCAATCACAACGGATTCCGAAACCGCAGCGCTCGCTTTGAAAAAGGCAACTCGTGCTTTGGATAAAGCCTCCTCCAAGGGTTTAATTCATAAAAACCTAGCCGCTCGCAAGAAATCTCGTCTTACAAGTCGATTCAGCAAGCATTTTGCTCAAGTTGGGTAAAACATAACGGGCTAGCTTAATAAAAAGTAAGCGACAATGAAAATTGTCGCTTACTTTTTTGTCTGTCCAAATCTTCATCCCTCGCCGCCAAGCGTCTTTGCGTCATTAAAGAAAACATCACTACGGCCTTCTCCGTCGGCCCTAGTTCCTAAGCCCCGTCGACCCCAAGCCAGAAGAGGGTCCACGATCACACGCTCCGACGCCTATGCGGTCGTCGTAGCCAAACTCGGCTTTAGGCCCTCTCATAGGTAGGGGGGGAAACAAGGACGTTTCCCGCCGGCACTGCGACAAGGATGTCGCATTTGCCGGGAACCCTGCCCGCTTGCAAGAAAGGATTAAATCCCTAGTTTGGCACGACGAACGCATGGTTGAGGACGTGTCTCGCGCACCCTCTCTATCTAGGAACAAACAATCTTCCAAACAGATCAATCGCGTAATTATCAGTCAGACCAGATATATAGTCAACGACAGCTTGAGTTTCATCTCCGCCAGCCCAAACCAATAGATTCTCGGGGAGTTTGGAGGTATCCCGTCTATAATAGTCAAAAAGAGCTTGAATAATGTACTGCCCTTTACGACGCTCTTCGCGTAATGCTTCACTATTGTAAACCATATTAAACATAAATTGCCGGAATTCCTGCATTGTTTCTTGGACCTCACCCGACTGAAGAATGCAATTTTTCCCGATAGAGGCCTCAATCATGTCAATTACCATCGTCGTGATCATATCGCTTGGCTTCTCTCCGAGTGTCCGCTTAACACTCTCAGGCAAGTCACTCCTAACCAGCAGACCCGCTCTCAGGGCATCATCGTAATCATGACAAAGGTATGCTATCCGATCTCCTGTTTTCACAATCTGTCCCTCGAGAGTTGTCGGAAGGCCTTCACCAGTGTGATGTAAGATCCCATCCAGAACCGGCTCTGTGAGATTCAATCCCTCACCCTCACGTGCCAGAACCTTTAAAATACGTATCGACTGCTCATTATGTTCAAAGTGAGTGATAATCTGTCGAAGAGCCTCCTCCCCGACATGTCCGAAGGGAGTATGACCGACATCATGCCCTAAAGCAATTGCCTCGATGAGATCCTCATTCAATTGTAACCCCCGAGCAATTGTCCGACATATTTGTGACACTTCCAAGCTATGCGTCATACGGGTTCGGTAATGATCCCCAGTAGGAGCAATATAAACCTGAGTCTTATGTTTAAGGCGGCGAAACGGTTTACTGTGCAAAATCCGATCACGATCTCTTTGAAATTTTGTGCGGATCGGGCACTCTTCTTCTAATCGTTCACGCCTGGCCTCTTTGCTTTTTGCAGCATATTGAGAAAGTCGTTCTTCCTCTTCCTTTTCAGTCCGCTGACGGATATTCTGAACCTCACTCATCTTAATCCCCCCAAGTTTAAACAGGTTATCACAACCTATATCTCTTTTATTGTAACATACGGTTCAGACAAAGATGTGAGAGGACTTATGCAACAAACAAAATTAATAACCTTGGTCATAGATAAGCCACGGACTATTCTGGTCATCGCGAATTAGTATCATGCTCCAATTCTCGTAAATGCCTTCATTCCATGGACCTCCATCTTTCTGTGGGTATTTAATATCAAAACTCACCTTGAATACAATGACATTTTCATCAGATATATAATGAGTACTTGGTCGATAACTGCGGCGCTTCCGATCCTGGGAGTCATAATCAATGGTTATCAGGGTACGTGTTTCCGTACCATAAAGCTGGACATTGCCACTTTTCACATTCCCCATTGTAAGGCCCTCTCGGGGGTGCATTGTAGCAAGTATGGCCTCATTGTCCTTTGCAGCAATAGCACGGTAGTATTCCTTCACCACCCCATGAGCTTCAGACACCTCTTCATCGGTAAGTTCAGGCAGCGGCGATTCAATAGTCGTGCCTTTGTCAGGCTCATGTCCGTCATTTTTCAATACACTTTGCAGTTTATCTAAGTCCGCTGCCAATGCGGTAAGCTTCCCGTATTTTTCTTCAAACGAAGCCCTTTGAAACGTAAATGTAGTATTATATTTTGAGGTATCTAGTTCACCGTTAGATTGTGAATTGCGAAATGCAAAGGTCACTTGGTCAAGATTATCGATCATGCAGAACACCACCAATGCATTCATTCGTGAATTTGCTTCAATGACAGAGTCCGGTGTAATAATTGGCCACTCAGCTCCATACTCACCGTCTGATGCCGCCTCGTAATATATGGTCAACCCATAAGGCTTTTCACCAGTTTTCATAGAGATATACCGCTGGTTGAAGTAGTTGTCAGGGATTGGTAGACTGCTTGCAATTGCTGAAACCTTGCTATTATCGCCAACATAGGGTGTCTTGTGTCTTGAAATCTCAGCCAGATCATAGGTTCCGGTAAGGGCTGCTTTTGTTTTGCTCCCTTCTGCACTGATATATAGGTTGGGCGGAGTATCTCTTCCAATTCCAACCCCCGCTCCTAAAAATAATGCTCCAAATATTACGACCCCTATTAAGATTATTGATAAGATTATTATTGGTTTTGACTTTCTATTATGGTTCATTATTGCTAATAATCTTTCTTTTAAGCTCTTTTTTTCTTCACACATAGTCGCCTGCAATACTCCAATAGGATATTTATGTTCTGCTACAACAGATATTAATGTGTCACCATAGGCCTGCTTTTCTGCCGGGCTGAGGTTCTTGATAACTGCTTCATCGCAGGCCAATTCACAAGCATAGTTGACTTCTTTTTTAATAAAATACACCAATGGGTTAAACCAGTGGATTGCTGAAGCTATCGTGGTTAACCACTTTACCGCAATATCAAAATGCTTTAGATGAGTTATTTCATGAAGTAGGATGTTTTTCAGCTGCACTTCATTAAACTTAGTATCTGGAATAATAATATAAGGTCTTATTATTCCAATCAACATTGGGGTGGTCACAAAGTGATTACGAACAAGCCTCACATTTTTGCGCCCATTCAACAGGGCAACCAACATTCCGACTTCCTTATCAGTAGCCGCCTTATTTGATTGTTTCAGATGATCTGAAAACCGGATATATCCAACTAAGTTAACAGTCAATGCAATTATTACGCCAAGCAGCCAAAGGTAGAAAGAATACCGGTTAAATATATTCAGAAAACTTCTCCCGTAGCCAGCATCATCATTATCTATACCGTCAGCTGTGCTTTCTTTACCTGGCCGGATTGATGTCTTGAAATTGTTATCGACTTTTCCACCTATTGGTTGAACTATAGCCGGAGAAGCTGTCGCTGCTGGCGTTTGATTGCCATAAAACAATTCATTCATAATACTTGTTTCAAACGAAAACGGCAGTACCAATCTTAGGAGTACTACGATCCAAAGACAGTATTGAATAGACTTTGAGAACTTATTACTTATTAACGGCTTAAAGGCAAATAATAATACTGCAAGAATGCTAGCCGATAAGGATAGTGATAGTATTAGCTTAATAGTTTCATTCATCACTATCACCGACCCTAAATAGATTACGTAATTCTCTTATGTCTGAATCATCAAGCTTCTTGCTTCCCAAAAGAGAGGCTACAAGGTTTTTTGCACTGCCAGAGTATAAGCGGTCGATCAAACTTTGAGTAGTATATTCGTTATACTCTGCCTCACTGACCAAAGGCGTATAATAAAATACATCTTTTTTAGTCACTAGAACTACACCCTTTTCACAAAGTCTACGAAGCAAGGTTTTGATTGTTGAGGATTCCCATTTGCTAGTCTGCTCAAGCGTCCTTCTGATATCCGAGATAGGAAGATCGTGGCCTGCTTCCCAGAAAACACGCATGACTTCAACTTCTGAATCGGTTATCTTTGAAACTAATTTACTCACTTGCATCCACCTTTCAAGTTACAAGTGTAACCTTGAACATAGTCTACAACTGTAACTCAAAGATGTCAATATAAACCTTATAAAAGCCCATGATTTCTTTTCATTGTATCAGTAGTTCCTGTAACAGCTTGAAAATAGGGTACTGTCTCTTAAAATCATAAAAGACAATACCCTTACTTTATTTTGTACATATACTTTCTAAGCCTTGATATATAAGGCTTAGAAAGCTATGTCTACTATAGTTGCTTTAACCAATAGACCCTTTATTTTTTATCGCGGCTTGGGCAGCCACTATCATAAAGGACCAATCACTATTTTTCACTAATATGGATGTACGGTTCTGCTTTACGAACATCGTAATTAACTCCCGAAGCCCGTAATACTGGGCCAGTAATAGAGAGGTTTTCCGCAAGTTCCTTCGGTAAGATACCCACATTTTTCATGCGTCCTTGGGCAATCTCATTTCCGAAAAAAATGTTCTGCCTGAATTTTGTTATCTTGGATTAGTCATGCAGAACAATTTTTCCTTCGTCACCGTCGACCTCTATCGTCTGACCCTCGCTAATTGATTTCATTACTCCGAGGACGTTCACCACCGCTGGGATGCCGTACTCCCGGGCTACAATAGCGCCATGGGATATAACTCCCCCTGTTTCCATTACTACTGCAGACGCTCTCAAAAACAGTGGCGTCCAGGCAGGGTCAGTAGATGGAGCCACTAAGACATCTCCGTATTCCAAACTTCCTCCTTCGTTGGGATGGTAAATTAGTCTTGCTCGACCAACAGCTCTTCCTGAAGCCACCCCAAATCCTGTCAAGGAACTGCCCGCACTCAATTTTACTGGCTCTACATGTCTAGGAACTTCCCCAGTTATTAGGACTGGCAAGGCAGTCTCCTCCATTTTACGTCTTCTGGCCTTTCGCTCAGCCACCAGCACTGTTAATCCTTTACCGTCCCATTCCTTGCGTAAAATCGAAAAGATTTCTGACCAAGCACAGTGAAAAATGTCATTCTGCCGCTGAATAATTCCTCGTTCCTCGAAGCGCTGACCCAACTCCAGCGCCAATATTCGAAACGATCCAAAGACCCTAACTAAGATTGACTTAGACATTTCTCGCATCTCTGCGCCTTTAATCGCTCGCTTGAGCCAATACTTGAGGATAGGTCGTCGATAAACAGGAACCTTTTGCTGGACCTCTTGTAATGCCCGTTGGTGTATTTCCTTTTGTCGAGTCTTCAATTTACTGACGTCAGCTGTATTTATGCTGTTTCTGATCGTTTGCATGAGGTAAGCAGGACTTTCTCCCCAACGAGGATTGATGATGTCAAGTTCGTCAGTCCCCCGATGCCCAAATTCCGTAAGAAAAACGCGGAAGGTTTGTTTGAACGGGGAATCGTCCTTAAGTGCTTTTTCCCATGACAAAGAATCATCCTCTGATGATAGGAACCTTTGAGCCTCTTGATCACTACTCGCCAGCTCAGCCAGTTCCATCAGGCGATAACCGTGTTCAGCACTGGTAATTAGCGCTTCTCCAGCCATTAGGCCATTAATGATACCATTTTCTTTGCCTGGGAAATACTTATGTAACGCTTTAGTTAATACTATATGTGGGTAAATAGCAGCAGCCATCATTGCGTAAAAGACCACAGTTACTTCTTTCAGCATACTGGTTAAATCGTTATATAAGTCAATACACGCCAGATCTAGTACGTCACCGAAACCGCTCTCCTGCCAACTTTCTGTAGTACGTTTAACTCGAGAATAAAATTGCCCTTCATGTCGCCAAATGCTAAGATTCTTCAATAGAAGTTTTGTCAATCGCCTTAGTCTTTTTATCCCGACAATCCCATGATAAGGACTTTTGTCCCTAATTTTTATTGCTACAGGATACCCAAACGACGATTCATAATCGGCCGGATTTAAACCCACTGAGTCATAGTCAAGCCATTGAAAGGCGGTAAGATTAAAATATATCCGTCCTTCAAACAGTCTAACATACTGGACACCTGGAACCAGAGGATAGCCGGTGGATCGAATCGGTTCGATCGTATTTGCTGTTATATGTAGTTCAGCTAACCTCCAGTTGAGTGTGGACTGGACCATGGCATTTGAATCTCGCAAACCAGAACTAGACCAAATATCCAGTTGATCCTTGATTTCGGCATAAGTGTACCTCGGCAAAACGGTCACCGGGCGAGCTTGAACTATAACAAAATCTTGTCCATCAAAGACCCATTCCACATCTTGATGTTGCTCCCCTTGTCCCAAAGCTTCATAAACTCTTAACATGAGCAAGCCTAATTGCCTGATTTGACTGTCCTCTAGCACCTGGTTTCTTTCGGGTTTATCCGAAGGAACAGGTTCAGTACCTCCATCCTCTTTAACGACAACTTGACTCTTCTTTGACCCAATTTTTTTTGCTAATACCGTTGGCAAAGCGGGCGTGGGATCTAGCTGGTATTCGTCCGGTTCTACCATTCCACTAACCACCGATTCTCCCAAACCATAATTAGCGTTAATCAATAAGATATCCTGCCGCCCCGTGCGGGGATCGCAGGTGAAACCGACCCCTGCAGCTTTAGCCTCTAACATTTCCATAATCACCACTGCTGCCTGAACCTCATCATCTTTGATGTTCATTTTCCGACGGTAAGCCACTGCCCTCGTGGTCCACAGAGAGGCGTAACATCCTTTTATGGCAGACAGGAGGTATTCTGGCCCGTGTACGTTTAAGAAAGACTCGTGCACACCGGCGAAAGAGGCTCTCGCTGAGTCTTCAGCCGTAGCCGATGAGCGAACGGCTAGCGGTCTTTCTAATACGCCCGTTTCTCTTAAGCACATGAAGACCTGCTCCTGAATATCTGCAGGGATAAAACCAGAATTGATTCTGTCCCTAATCTCTGTGAGTTGGGCAGAAACTTCTTCTTCACAGATATTATTCATTGTGACCGTTTGCACAAGTTCCTGTCGCTGGATGCACTAGCGGATACAACAGAGAAGGTCTGTTACGTATCTGGAACGATTGAAACAATATTGAACTCCAAATAAACAAACACTGAACTAAAAAAGTCCAGTGCTTAATCCAATAATTCTATTATCTTAGCTTTAAGTTGAGGCAACTCGTTTTGTACCACATTCCAAACAATTTTCAGACTAATTCCCATGTAATCATGTATTAACACATCGCGTAGTCCGGCCATTTGTCTCCATGGAATTTCTTGGTGTTGTTCTTTGGTTCCTTGTGATACTCTCTTTGTAGCTTCTCCGACTATTTCGAGATTCCGAATAACCGCATCCTGAATGAGGTCTGAACTCATGAATTTTTGTTTACCAGAGTTAGTATATGTTTCAATCTTCACGATACATTCAAGGATGTTTTGCAGGTATACCTTGTCATCTTTCATATGGGTCTAGCCTCCTGTGCAATCTTGTCCTTTAAAGTCCAATGCACAGAATCAGAAGTGACCACATCAATCTTTCTACCTAAAATTTCTTCTAAATCATATTTCAGTGAGATAAGGTCAAACAGAGAACAATCATCTCCACAATCAACCAAAAAGTCTATGTCACTTTCCGCATTTTCCTCTTCTCTAAGTACAGAACCAAATAGTTTAACATTAAACATTTTGTAATGTGACGCAATACTAATAATCTGATCACGTTTACTAATGATATCTTTAATAGCCTGCATTCAAATCACCTCAGAAATATTATACCGTATTTTTCCATAATAATAAATACGTTAGGCAGTCGTCTAACTTCTGAATCCAACGCCCATCTCAAAGACAATAGTTATCTCATCGATGGGATAATCAAATCCTGCTGGGTTTTTTATATATGGGATACCGATCAATGACTAAGAATGTAGTTACAGATATTATTGAACAGCTTGAAAGTAGGGTATTGTCTCTTGAAATCACTAAAAGACAATACCCTCACTATTTTTAGACCTAAACCCTCAAAGCCTTGGTGTATAAGGCTCTGAAAGCTATTTCTATATTATCTGTTGTTATAATTTATTGCCCCTTGTTGATTATAGCCGCCTGAGTGACTGCAAACACTTTAGGACTAATCCCGTTCTTCACATTATGGAACACTTTTAATCTTAACTAAACAGGATAAATCATAAAGTATTAAATCCTTCTGAATTTCATATTTGCTTTGTCTAACACATTATTTTTACTGCTTTTAAACACTTTAAATATATCCTTGATTTCGATATGGCCCTTTCTATTAATTGTGCCAAAGAGTTATTATAAATATATTGCATGATAAGGAGATTTAATCTATAATTATACCTAGATACTCGATGCATAGATGAATGATGCATTTTAAAAGGAGGTAAAACTTTATGCAGGTAAATAATGAAATGCTTAAAGGTAGTACAGTAGTTTTAGTTTTAAGCTTGCTTAACCGTGAACCCATGTATGGCTATCAGATGATTAAAGAAATTGAGAAGGAATCAAACAGTATCTTTAGTTTTAAAGAAGGAACCCTTTATCCTATTCTCCACTCATTAGAGTCTAAAAATATGATTGAATCCTACTGGTGTGGTAACGAAGGCAGTAGACAAAGGAAATACTATCGTCTAACTACCAAAGGAAAAACTGAATTAATAGAAAAACAACAAGAATGGGTTACATTCCGTTCAACGGTTGATAAAATTTTAACGGGGGAGGTTCTTGCATGGACTTAAATCACAATAAAAAAATCCAATATTATATTAGCGAAGTATGTAAACAAATAAGATTTCGTGATGTTCATCAAGATGTAAAACTAGAATTAGAAACTCATATCCAAGAAATTTTAGAAGAACATCTAGCACAAGGTTCTTCCGAAGAGGAGGCTGTCGAAAAGGCCATTGTTCAAATGGGTAATGCTGATATTATCGGAAAACAGCTTAATAAAATACATAAACCTAAGCCTGAATGGAGCATTTTATTATTTTCCTTTCTTTTTATAAATATAGGATTATTAGGAATGTATTTTATCCAGAGCCAGGGTTTGCTTGCATACGATATCCAAATTTTCGAAAAAAGTCTACTCTTTTCATTTATGGGTATAATCTCCATTATCGGTTTTTACTTTTTTGATTATAGAAAGTTTGAAAAATATTCTAAACATATTTATCTAGGAACCCTTTTATTTCTCATTTTTACTATTTTATGGGGAAATCAAGTAAATGGTAGTAGAAGTTGGTTAAGTTTTGGTCCATTTAACGTTAACTTTGTGGCAGTTAGCCCATTATTGTTCATAATAGCCCTGGCAGGTATCATTAATAAATTAGACTGGGAAAACAATCTTCAGCGCTTGCAAGGTTTAGCATTATTCGCAGTACCATTGATTTTAATTTTAAAGGCACCTTCAATTTCAACAGGAGCTATATATAGTATAGCCTGTATAGTTATCATGATTGTTTCAGGCGCAAAATTAAAAAAACTCTTCTTAATATTGGGTACATTTATGACTTTACTAATCCTATCAACTATTACTGAACCTCATAGACTAGATAGAATCCTTAAATTTTTAAATCCTGCGGCAGATCCACTAGGAAGTGGATATTTAAACATCCAGTTGAGTAAAATAATTTTTGACTCAGGGCTTTGGGGACAAGGGCTTACGTTTAATCACCAAGTATTACCTGAAATCCATACAGATTTTATTTTTGCCTTTATTACCTATACTTTTGGCTGGATAGCAAGTCTCTTATTAATTACTTTTGTTATAATGTTCCTAGTCCGTATTGCTGGTATAGCCAGACAAGTAAAGATTAATTACGCTAAGTTATTAATAAGTGGTTTTGTATCTATTCTAACGGTACAGTTTTTATGGAATATATCTATGAATTTAGGACTAGCACCTATAAGCGACTTAGGATTACCTTTTATAAGTTTTGGTGGTTCACAGCTTATCATTAATGCAGCAACAGTTGGAATTATATCAAGCATTTATAGGCGAAAAAAAATTTCTCAGAGCTATAATTGAGTTATCTTAACTTAAAATGCTGGAGTCTAAGAAATACCAAATTGCAATATCTCTTAATGGCTCATTTTTATTTTATTAAGTATGTTCTAAGATTTAACAAGCAAAAAGAGGGTACTGTCTCTTGTAACTTAAGAGACAGTACCCTCGCTTTTATTTTATTCTTTCAAAGTTTGGTATAAGAGTTTCGGCCTTATTATTTAAAGCCCTACTTTCATTGACCCTTGTGTTTTACAGCTGCCTGGGCAGCTGCCAAACGCGCGATAGGTACGCGGAATGGAGAGCAAGAAACATAATCCAGTCCAACCATGTGGCAGAACTCGACCGAATTAGGTTCCCCGCCATGCTCACCACAGATTCCTAAGGTGAGGTTCGGATTGGTGCTTCGGCCCAGCTTCACACCCAGGTCAATGAGTTTTCCAACTCCCGCTCGATCGAGCACCACAAAGGGATCTGTTTTCATCAGATTCTTTTCCAGATAGACTGGGAGGAACTTGCCCTGAGCATCATCACGTGACAAGCCCATCGTCATTTGGGTGAGATCATTCGTCCCAAAGGAGAAAAAGTCTGCTACTTCTCCGATCTCATCCGCCAGAAGAGCCGCCCTTGGCACCTCAATCATTGTCCCCACTTTATAGTGAATATGGACATCTTGTTCTTTCATAACTAAGTCCGCGGTGTCATCCACCAGCTTACGCATCATCAGAAATTCTTCCTTGCCCATAATCAGAGGAATCATGACTTCCGGATGAATATCATACCCTTCTTTTATCAAGCGTGCACTCGCTTGGAAAATAGCACGGGCTTGCATAACCGTGATTTCCGGATAGGACACCCCTAGACGACAACCACGGTGACCGAGCATCGGGTTAAGTTCTGCTAAGGCTCGCACTTTGCTGAGCAAAATTTCTTTCTTAAATAAGGCTTGTGGATCGTTTTTATTAATTCTGAGTTTTGTGATCTCCACTACCAACTCCTCAGAATGCGGCAGAAACTCATGAAGCGGAGGATCCAGGAGGCGAATGGTCACAGGAAGTCCCTGCATCGCTTTTAAAATGCCATAGAAGTCTTCTTCCTGCATAGGCAAGAGCTTAGTCAAGGCCTCTTCACGTTCCTCGAGACTCTGCGCAAGGATCATATCTTGAACGATCGGAATCCGTTCTGGGTCCATAAACATATGCTCCGTCCGAGTCAGCCCAATCCCGACCGCTCCGAAATCCCTAGCGTTCGTTGCTTCGGTCGGACTATCAGCATTCGCCATTACTTTGAGTCGAGAAATTTCATCGGCCCAGTCCAAGAACTCTTTAAAGCCTTCACTCAGTTCCGGATCGACCATAGAGACCTCTCCCTTGATAACCCGACCGGTTGATCCATCGATGGACAGGATGGTTCCTTGGAGATACTCAACTCCCTCTATAGCCACTAAACCTTTAGCATAGTCAATCTTCAAGGCATCACACCCACAAACAGCAGGTTTGCCCATATGGCGAGAGACGACCGCTGCATGACTGGTCATACCGCCTCGACTCGTTAAGATCCCCTGAGCTGCCAAAATACCCCGAATATCGTCCGGAGTCGTTTCAGTACGAACCAGAATTACTTTCTCTCCGACATTCCCTAAGCGTTCTGCTTCTTCCGCACTAAAGACAATTCGTCCGGAGGCAGCGCCCGGTGAGGCAGGAAGCCCTTTCGCCAAAACTTGGAGCTTAGCATCCGTATCCATACGACGATGTAGTAAATGGTCCAATTGATCCGGTTCGATCCTCATGACCGCTTCTTCTTTAGTAATTACACCTTCATGGAACAGTTCGACAGCCACACGAATTGACGCTGAGGCGGTTCGTTTACCATTTCGAGTTTGGAGAATATAAAGTTTTCCACGCTCCATTGTAAACTCAATATCCTGCATATCGCGATAATGGGTCTCTAAGCGCTTAGAAATATCCACAAACTGCTCGTAGATCTCCGCATTTTCCTTTGCCAAGGTGGCGATCGGATTAGGCGTCCGGATACCCGCCACCACATCCTCCCCTTGAGCATTCATTAGATATTCGCCATAGAGAACGCTTTCCCCCGTCGATGGGTTACGGGTAAAGGCCACACCAGTGCCTGAGTCGTCACCCATATTGCCAAAGACCATGGACTGAACGTTTACCGCCGTGCCGATGTCATGGGGAATATTATTAATTTTGCGATAAAAAACAGCTCGGTCAATGTTCCAAGAACGAAATACCGCCATCACCGCGAGTATTAACTGTTCTCTTGGATCCATGGGAAACGGTTTGCCAGTGTTACGCACAATCTTTTTCTTATACTCACTGACCATCCATTTAAGGCTTTCTGGAGAGAGTTCGGAGTCATATTTGACCCCTTGTTTCTCTTTGGCGATTTCCAAAATATGTTCAAACACATAATGCTCTACTTCTAAAACGACATCCCCGAACATTTGTATGAAGCGGCGGTAGCAATCCCAAGCAAAACGCTCGTTTTGCGTATTCACAGCCAAAGCCTCTACGGTATCGTCATTTAACCCCAAGTTAAGCACCGTGTCCATCATGCCCGGCATTGAGAACTTAGCCCCTGACCGAACAGAAACGAGCAAGGGATTCAATTTATCCCCAAAACGTTTACCCGTGACCGCCTCAACTTCCGCGAGAGCAGGCCAGACTTCCTCCCATAAACTCTCCGGGACATTTTGGTCGTTGCTGTAGTATTCATTACACGCTTCCGTAGTAATCGTAAATCCTGGAGGCACAGGTAACCCAATATTGGTCATTTCGCACAAATTGGCCCCTTTTCCTCCTAATAAGTCTCGCATGGAAGCCTTACCTTCTTGGAATAAGTATACATACTTCTTACTCATTTCTGTCCTCCTTAAACAATAATTCTAACACTATGCTGGCGGTTTCTTCGACCGCTTTGCCAGTCGCGTCGATGATCGGACAACCAATACGTTTCATGACACTCCGTCCATACTCCAGCTCTTGCATAATTCGATCAAGGTTTGCATAGTCCGAGCCTGCCTTTAACCCTAAGGTTTTTAAGCGCTCCGTTCGAATTGTGTTCAGCAATTCAGGCCGCAAGGTTAACCCAATTACCTTTCTAGGGGAAATATAAAACAGTTCATCAGGGGGACTGACTTCTGGAACCAACGGAATATTCGCAGCTTTGAGCCCTTTATGGGCTAAGTACATACTGAGTGGAGTTTTCGAAGTTCGTGAGACGCCAATCAGTACAACATCGGCATAGAGAACCCCGCGAGCATCTTTGCCGTCGTCATATTTGACCGCAAATTCGACCGCCTCCACTTTACGAAAATACTGTTCATCTAAGCGATGGATAATATTTGGAATATGCGTGGGTTGCAGACCAGTTTGGCTAGTCAGGGCGCCAATCAAGGGACCTAATATATCAACAGTAATAAGCCCTTTCTCAAGAGCTGTTTTCTCCAAATATTCCCGAAGTTCTTTAAGTACCAATGTATAAACTAAGACGGCCTTTTCGGCCACAGCCTCTTCCATAATATCTTCCAGATGCGATTCATCTCGTACATAGGGAATTCGACGTATCCGGGTTTTAACACCAAGAAATTGTGCAGCCGCCGCCCGGCTAACAAACTCAGCCGTCTCTCCCAGTGCATCAGAAATGACATAAATCACCGTACTTTGGGTCGTCACACGTTCACACTCCTCCGACTTTTTCACTTCCCCGACTCCCAATCGAAGTCTCAATGTTCAGCTTATACTGAACGAGTTCACTCGAAGTCCAACCAGACTCTGACCTCTGTTCTCTCCAACTTCCGGCTTCTGACCTCTGATCTCCAGCCTCAGACTACCCAATTCCAGATTCCGCCCTGCCTCCGACTCCGATCTCTAGCTCAATCTCCAGCCGTTGCTTCCGGCAACCCTCTTCTAGCTTCCGCTCTCCGACTCTGATCTCTGGCATCGTGCATCGTGCATCGAATTATAGCCTTGCTTCCGCAATTTCTACAAAGAGCTTTGTGACATTCGTCTTAGTAAACCGACCCACCACTTCATAACATTCATCCCCGTTCTCGTCCACATACCCTTCCACCACTGGTAGACTGTCAACCTGATGTTGTACAAGTTTTTTGGCAGCACTAAAGACCGGCTCATCTGGTGTCGTCATATAGATATTCGGCATGCGTGTCATAATAACGCCGACTGGAACTTGTTGAAGGTCGCTCTTCCCTAAAGAGGCTTTCATAATATCTTTGCGTGAGATCATTCCTAAAAGGAGACGATCTGTCCCGACAACCGCCACGCTTCCTACGTTTTGTGTGAACATTGCAACTGTCGCTTCATAAATACTCGCGGTTTCTAGCACAGTAACAGGCATCGACTTATACGAGCAAACCCGAAGCTGAAGTAAACGTTCCATAATCGGAGAAGGTCCAGTGTTTTCACGATAAGAATACCCGACGCGCGGCCTGGCCTCAAGAACCCCGGACATTGTCAAGATGGTTAAATCCGGGCGGAGAGTAGCCCGCGTCAAATCCAGCTTTGCCGCAATCCTTTCACCGGTGATTGAACCTGATTCTTTCACGATTTCCACAATACGCTGTTGACGATCCGTCCATTCCAACCCATTTCACCTCTTAATGTTAATCTTCGCCCTAATGTGACATACTATTGCGTTACCGTACCATCTAATTATATCATAATATATGATTTATTTACTAGATAGTGTACATAATTTTCAATATTTCCTCGGCAGAGCTTACGGGACAGGGGGACAGGTTCCTTGTCCCAATCCTAGTTGGTGGGACAAGGAACCTGTCCCCCTTTGCCCTTTTTCCCTTTGTTTCCTTGTTTCTTCTCTTCGTCTCCTCAACTCTCGAGCATCGCCTATGCTAAAATACTAAGATCACCCAAACACCCCAGCATCTCCACACATTGACTGAGTAAAGCCAGTCGGGCAACTCTCAAATCCGCATCCTCCACCATAATCATTACTGCTTGGAAGAGTGCCTCGATCAGCGGGACAAGCTCTGCTGCCAGTTCATATCCCTGAGCGAAATCACCTATCGATATCGCCTGATCAAAACGCTCTCTACGTATGGATATCCCATTAGCAAGGGCAATTTCCGTCGCATCTACTAGCATGGATGGATTTAAGGCTTGAGCCGGTTCTTTTTTCGTCAGGTTAAAGCAACGAGTATACGCTTGGGCGTACGAAACAAAGGCTTCTTCTTCTCGTTTTTCAGAAAGCACCTGGGCTCTGCGTAATGCTCGATTCAATTGGTCGCTTCCCAGAGCGAGCGCGGCAACGACAGTGTCATAGCGCAGTCCTTGTTCTTGTAGCACAAAACGCAACCGCTGATAAAAGAAATCCTGTAAAAGGGGCAATATATCCTGGATCGGCAACGGAGAAGTCCCCTGCACGGTGAGAGCCCGATAAGACTCCTGCCATAGTTCCGTTAAGGAAAGGTTCCAGCCTGAGTCTAAAAGGATCGCCACAACCCCTTGTGCCTGACGTCTTAGGGCATATGGGTCTTGGGACCCGGTAGGCTGAATCCCAATGCTGAACGCCCCGACTATAGCATCTAGTTTATCTGCCAGACTAACCACACGGCCCGGTTCAGACAACGGCAACTCATCGCCCGTAAAACGAGGTTGATAATGTTCAAGTATACCCTGACAGACTTCGGGTTTCTCTCCGCTAGCACTTGCATAATCTGCTCCCATGATCCCTTGTAGTTCCGGAAAATCACTGACCATCAGAGTGACAAGATCCGCCTTTGCCAAGAACGCAGTGCGATCAATCACCTCTTTTTCGGCTCCTGCGAATTCAAGCTTATCCGCCATGAAACGAGACAGGCCACGTAAACGCTCGACTCGTTGTTCGACGGTACCTAATCTTTCGTGATACACTATTTTTCCTAGTTTAGGCACTAATTCTGCCAAAGAAACCTTTTGATCTTCCTTATAATAAAAGACCGCGTCTTCCAAACGAGCTTTCAACACTTTTTCATTGCCCGCTTTTACTTTGTCTAGGGCAAAGGCATCGCCGTTACGCACCGTGATAAAATAGGGTAAAAGTTTTCCGTTAAAGGCCCGGACTGGAAAATATCGTTGATGCTCTCGCATCGGAGTTGTGATCACAGCGTCTGGTAACTCCATGTACTTAGGGGCCACTTCCCCTAATAAAGCGGTCGGATATTCAACAAGGTGGATGACTTCGTCCAGAAGTTCATCATCTTCAGGCACTTCTCCGCCGACGCTTTCCGCTAGGTGCTTGATTTGGGCTTGAATCTCAGCCCTTCGCTCATTAGGATCGACAATGACAAAGGCTTTACGTAAGTCTTCTATATAATCGAACGGTTGCTCTAGCAAAACGGCTTCTGTGGCCAGAGTGCGGTGCCCGCGCGAGGTGCGTCCTGACTCTAATCCGACGAACTCAAACGGTACCACCTCAGTTCCATAAAGCGCGACAATCCAACGAATAGGCCGAGCGAAATGAAAATCTAAATCTGCCCAGCGCATAGGTTTGGGAAAATGCAGGGCATTAATCAGATCCTTCGCTAACTGAGGTAAAAGAGCCCTGGTCTCCAGCCCAGTTTCTAATTTACGGGCAAAGACATACGGCACTCCGTTGAGTTCTTGGACGAATAGTTCCTCTACCGACACCCCCTGCCCTCTAGCGAAGCCCTGAGCTGCTTTTGTAGGGGCCCCATTGACGTCGTAAGCGGCTTTAACAGCCGGCCCCTTCACTTCCATCGATAAATCGTCTTGCATCTCCTCAAGACCCATCACAAGAAGTGCGAGACGGCGAGGCGTCGCGAAGATCTTCACTTCCGCAAAGGGTAAGCGCAGTTCAGCCAACCGTTTGCGCGCTTGTTCTTCAAGCTGGGTCATTGCCCCTGGGGAGAATTTAGCTGGGATTTCTTCCGTTCCAAGCTCAAGCAAAAAATCGGTCGCCATCTTACTCCACCTCTTTCACTAAATTAGTTTTCAACAAAGGGAAGCCTAGCCTCTCCCGCTGCTCCACATAAGCATGAGCACAAAGACGAGCGAGGGCACGCACCCTAGCAATATAACCGGTTCGTTCCGTGACACTGATTGCTCCACGAGCATCCAGCAGGTTAAACGTATGCGAGCACTTTAACACATAGTCATAAGCAGGAAGGACCAAACCTTTTTCCACGACCCGCTTCGCCTCACGCTCATACATCTCAAACCAGATTTGTAAGGCTTCAATATCCGCCACTTCGAAATTGTACGTCGAGTAATCAATTTCATTTTGGAGATAGATATCACCATAGGTGACATCTCCGACCCACTCGATATCATAGACACTATCTTTATTTTGAATATAGGTCGTCAGACGTTCCAGACCATAGGTAAGCTCTGCACAAACTGGTTTGCAGTCAATACCCCCACATTGCTGAAAATACGTAAACTGGCTCACTTCCATGCCATCTAGCCAGACCTCCCAACCTAACCCCCACGCACCGAGGGTCGGAGACTCCCAGTTATCTTCTACAAAACGGATATCATGCTCTTTCGGATTAATCCCTAAGCTCTCTAAACTCTGCAGGTAAAGTTCTTGAACATTCTCCGGAGAGGGCTTAAGGATGACTTGGTACTGGAAATAATGTTGTAAGCGATTAGGATTTTCTCCATATCGTCCATCGGTTGGCCGGCGCGACGGCTCAACATAAGCCACATTCCACGGCTCCGGTCCAAGAGCGCGCAGGAATGTCGCAGGGTTCATCGTCCCAGCTCCTTTTTCCACATCATAAGGCTGAGCGATAATACACCCTTGTTCCCCCCAAAACTTGTTGAGGGTAAGGATAATGTCTTGGAACTTCATTTCAGCAACCTCCTATTATTCATTTTCATACGACTATGCAAGTTTGAATACAAGTAGGGGCGGTTCGTGCTTGCATCGGCAAATCGTTCAAGTAGAGACTCGTGCAAGTAGGGACGGTTCTAATGCAAGTAGGGACGGTTCTTACATGCATCGGACTCTTACAAGAGGCATGGCTCTTTCCTTGCACTCATGCAAGTCGGGGACAGTTGTCATAACTTGAATCCATGCAAAATTAAGGAAGGCTCTTGTCATACACTACAATTAACAAGCAAAAAAAAGCACTCACCCCCGTAGCATTTAAGCTACAGGGACGAGAGCTTGTTCCCGCGGTTCCACCCTGTTTGACCCCGAGGGGTCCCCTTCATTACATATGCTCAGAGCTTCCCCATCCGTAACTCTCATTCGGCTTCCACCTACCCGAACTCGCTAAAAGAGAGGATTCACGGATTTCTTTCCCATCATTGCATTAAGAGAGTTTCAATTTAGATTTTATTATATGCGGTGAAAGAAGGTGTGTCAATAAATAATTCCCTTAATATTCCTTATCTGTTGAGAAATTAAAAGCATCATCCTCGTACATTGACTCATCTTTAGTAGCCACTTCCAGCTCAAAATTGTTCACTGCTGCCCCTACAGCGCCGGCAAGCGCTAATAGCCTCAAGCCCGGCTTTCGCCAAATCGTGTACGCCAGGGCCAGACCCAAAGGAGCCGAAAGACTTACAATCGTATTATCATGTCTTTTAAGACTGATTGTGCTGTGACTAATAGTTGACATCGTAGCTTTAACACTATTCCATAATCCCTGCCCTTGATCGACAAAGTCAAAACCCTGACTTTCTCCAGCGCGAGCCTTCTCAAGATCATCCAAAGCCTTCACTACATCACCCTGCGCAAAGTTCAAGGCTGCACGAGCCTCTTCATAGCCTATTCCCATACGTTCCCGTAACACATCTAACTTTTCAAGCTCAGTCCATAACGCTTCAGTCATTTTCTTTCCCTTCCTTTCCGCTCTTATGTCGTCCTACACATCAGCACTTAAACTCCCCATCCTCCAAGACTTAAGGGGCCGTTCAAATCTATGCTCCACGAAAAGCCGTAAAGTCTCCAATATTTCTTGTTGCATCCAGGCATTCCAACGCAAACGATCTATTTTTGTAATATCCGCTTTAATCAATTGACGCATGAAAGCAACACTACCCGCCCGAAGCCATCGTCCAGAATAAGACTCCTGGCATTGACCACAAAGCGTACCACCGGCCTCAGAACTAAAAAATAAACGCTCACCCGCTATATTAACCCCACACTCGGCACATTCCCCCAAAAGCGGACGATATCCTAACAACGTCATCGATCGCAAGGCATAAGCACTAAGCACAAGGGCGGGATCAAACTGCTCTAAAAGAAACAAACACGTCAAAGTAAGTCCAAATAGTTCCTTATTAGGCTGAGCTGGAATCGTCGAAATGTCCAAAAGTTCGGCGATACCCGTCGCCGCAAATGAACGATCAAGATCATACCAAAGGTGTGGGAAACTTTCCCTAGGGCTACACTGGCTAACCGTATCTATCGATTTGCCCCGATGAATTAAGTAATCCGCATATGTAAACAACTGAGCCCCAGCCCTTTGACGACTTTTGGGTTTACGCACCCCTTTCGCCACAGCTTGTAGCTTCCCCATCTCACGAGAAAAAAGAGTAAGCACCCGATCCGACTCTCCAAATTCACGACTACGGATCACTAACGCGTCCGCATGATAAACGGCCACGTCCTCACCCTTTCTCTTGCTATTCTTTGTAATCTCTAATCTCAGTATACATTGAAACCCCGGAAAGTCCCTACAATATAGCACTAGTACCGAGCCGTTCCGCCCCTGCCTCAACCAGCTCCATTGCAAACTCCCTAGTCCTTATTCCGCCCGAGGCTTTAACCTTTACGCCCTCTCCAACCCACGCTTTTAGATTACGCACATCCTCAACGGTAGCTCCACCCCCGGCAAAGCCAGTCGAGGTCTTAATATAATCTGCTCCCGCTCGCTTAACGATCTCAGCCACTGTCTTTTTCTCATCTTCTGTAAGCAAACTAGTTTCGATAATCACCTTTATCAGTAATCCGCATCCATGAGCCGCTTCGACCACTCGAACAATATCTTGCTCTACGGCCTCCCATTTTCCGGATTTTGCCCATCCAATATTAATAACCATATCCACTTCTTTAGCGCAATGCGCTTTAACCATATAGACCTCTTGAACCTTCGCTTCCGTAAATGTCGCACCTAACGGAAAACCCACTACAGCCGCGACACCAATTCTAGTGCCGTGTAATAGCTTTGCCGCCATTTGCACATACGTCGGGTTGACACAAACCGTTGCAAACTTATGCTGTTGAGCCTCATGGCAAAGTGCCACGATGTCTTTTTCAGTAGCTTGTGGTTTTAATAACGTATGATCAGTCATTGCTGCAAGATTCATCTTACTCTCGTTCCTTTCCATATCCATAATTTCGTAAACTATCCATACGGTTACGCCAATCTTTCTTAACTTTAACCCATACCTCTAAAAACACCTTACTCCCTAATAACGCCTCAATGTCCATTCGAGCCAAGGTGCTGATCTCTTTGAGTTGTCTACCACCTGCCCCGATTATGATCCCTTTTTGAGAGTCACGTTCAACCACAATCAACGCTCTCACTTTAACAAGTGTCTTCTTCTCTTCGACCTCCTCGATCACAACAGCAATCGAATGAGGAATTTCATCGTGAGTCAGCTGGAGCACTTTTTCGCGCACCAATTCCGCCATGATAAACCGTTCCGGCTGATCGGTCACCTCATCTTCAGGATAATACATCGGTCCTTTCGAGAGTTGGGCAAAAACCACATTGAGCAGTTCATCCGAGTTTTCCCCAGTTTTCGCCGAAATAGGAACAATCGCAGTAAAATCGACCAACGTAGAAAAATGCTGAATTTTACGCATCAGCAGGTCTTTTGATCCTAATAAATCAACCTTATTTAAAACGAGCACACATGGGATCTTCGTTTGCTTCAGCATCTCGATTATATACTCTTCGCCCGGGCCATATTCAGCGGAAAGATCCACGATATATAAGATTACGTCTACTTCACGCATCGATTCCTTGGCCTTACCGACCATATATTCACCTAACTTATGTTTGGGTTTATGAATTCCTGGAGTATCCAAAAAGACAATTTGTCCCCGTTCCTCCGTCAGAATACACTGGATTCGATTTCGAGTAGTCTGAGGTTTGTCTGACATAATGAGTACTTTTTGTCCAATTAAATGATTAAGCAGAGTCGATTTCCCTGCATTAGGCCTTCCAATCACGGAAACAAAACCTGAACGAAAATCTTTCGATGTTGTTGAAACCAACGGTACAGTCACTTCCCTATCTAAATACTTTATTTATTATCTATCTTATCCTATTTATCTTCATTACCATAACCTGAAGTTATTAACTCTATCCAAGGCCTTGTGTAAGGAACTTGCGTTACAACGCTCACTTGCTTGCTCTCACAGATCGGGGACTTGTGTGACACAAGTCCCAGCTGGTGCTTGAGCGTCCAGTCCCTTATAGAAATTCCGGCCCAAACGAGTCGGGTAATAACTTTTTCAAATTTGTCACCCGAGTCTTACCTGACCCATTTATCAAAATAACGGGGCAATCTACGGCAAACTCACGAACTACTTGACGGCATGCACCACAGGGGGATGGGTATTCTTCCGTCGGAACAGCAATGGCAATTCCCATCAATTGCCGTTCTCCCTGAGTTACAGCATTAAAAATTGCATTTCGCTCAGCGCAAATAGTTAAACCGTAACTGGCATTCTCTACATTACACCCGCTATAAATCTTACCAGAAGAAAAAAGCACGGCCGCTCCAACGGGATAATGAGAATATGGAACATAAGCGTGTCGATATGCTGATTGAGCTTGATTAATAAGTTCGAGCATTAATTCCGGTTCAAGGTCTTTAGCTGCTCCTATCGTATGAGACTGATCCATCTTCAAACACAAAAACTCCTGTCTGTAGTGTCACCTTATAATAAAAAAACCTTAACGCAGTCATAAAAACTTACTCACCAAGTGAAACAAACGTGGCAAAAAGACAATTATCCCAATTGCAATCGCTTGGATCGCACTTACCAAAACGATGCCCGCAGCCACGTCCTTAGCCAATCCCGCGAGTGGGTGAAATTTCGGTTCAACCAAATCTACCACAATCTCAATCGCAGTATTAATGACCTCTGCACCAATAACACAGCCAATTGCAAAAATCAGAGTCATCCATTCCACACTGGAAACCTGCCACCCCCACGCTAAGCACAAGACGCAAATTCCCGTAACAATATGTAACTTCATATGTTTCTGTGTTTTCCAAGTATGTAGCAACCCTCGCCAAGCCTGATTGAGACTGCGGCCAAACCCTGGCTTCTGATAGATCCCCATGCACCCTCCGATGGACTAAATATTCATGCTCTGCCTAACTTAAGTAGTGTCATCACTTCTTCTTCTCTATGGCGCATCTCTAGTTTATCGGCCTCTTCTTCATGATCATACCCTAATAAATGGAGCGTCCCATGAACAGCTAGATAGATTAGTTCTCGTTCAAAGGAATGACCATATTCCACAGCTTGCGCCCTTGCCCGTGGAACGGAAATTACGATGTCCCCAAGCATGTCGTCTTCAAATCCCGAATCTGGTTCCTCCTCCATCTCCTCTTGTAAGGCAAATGAAAGAACATCCGTCGGACGATCCACCCCTCGATATTCTAAATTTAAAGCATGGATACGCTGATCATCAACTAGCATCACACTAACTTCGGCCTCATCTGATCCGCCAGACAGACGGATCCCTGCTTCAATAGCCTGATTGAACATCACGGTAAGCGGTTCACGCTGTTCAGGCAAAACTGACTCCTCTTCCCAGGAAATATCCAGGATCACAGTGTTTTGGGCAAACCCCATCGCGGTTAAACCAGGCTTTGGGGCACCCTCCCCCCCTTCAAACAATTATTAAGTTCACACGTTTTCTAAGCCTTTTGATTAGCAAGGGGCTTTTGATTATCTTGAGGAGTTTGGGGTTTTGTCGCATCGCCGTCTTCAGGCTTCTTCTCTGCATCCCCACTCAATATATTGGTCGCTATGCTGACATCTTCAGCGAGCTTCTTCGTTGCCGCATTAAGTGCATTCTCTCTTATAGCTGGCATATCTGGATATTCGACGCGTGAGTGGAAAATACCACTCAGGACACGGACAAAAGCCATTGCAATTCGATCTAAATCCTGAAAGGTTAAATCACATTGATTCAGCTGCCCATCGTTCAGCTTGTCTTTGATAATTTTTCGAATAAGCCCTTCCACTCGTCCCGGTGTAGGTTGCTTCATTGACCGCACTGCTGCTTCCACGGTGTCCGCTAAGGCTACAAGAGCAGCCTCCTTGGTCTGAGGTTTTGGCCCTTCGTAATGAAAGGCTTCCTCAGGAACATCTTCTCTTTCCTCAAGAGCTTTATGGTAAAAGAAACTGACCAATCCGTCTCCATGATGCTGCGCAATAATATCTTGAAGCTGCTGAGGAAGTTTATTTTCTCTCGCCAACTCTAACCCATCTTTGACATGGGAGGTAATAATCAACGAACTCAAGGTCGGGGCGATTTTATCATGGGGGTTATCTTGCGTAAATTGATTCTCAATAAAAAAGTAAGGACGTTTCAATTTTCCAATATCATGATACATTGAGCCTACCCTTACCAACGTAGCGTCTGCCTGTACTGCCTCAGCAGCGGCCTCGGCTAGATTGCCTACTAAAATGCTATGGTGGTAGGTCCCTGGTGCCTCCATCAACAAACGCTTCAGCAATGGTCGATTGGGATTGGATAATTCCAAAAGCCGAACAGAGGAAGTAATCCTAAACCCTGATTCAAACCAGTGTAAAGCCCCCACTGTTAAAAACGAAGACGCCACACCATTTACAGTTCCCAGGAGCAAGCCAACCAACCACACCGACAAACGCATTCCGGTAGTCAAGGCGATCGCGCTGATCATTAAAATATTGACCGCAGACACAAACAGTCCCGCACGAGCCAAATCAGAACGCTGACTTAAATTCGACACACTATACACCCCGACAAACCCTCCAAAAAGCGCAACAATACCTGTTTGAAGGCCAAACGAGGTTGTTAGAGTAGGGTCAATCAAAAATGCCACAAAAATTGCTAACACAACTGCCACGATCAAAGCGACATCCACACCGATTAATATAGCTATTGACATGGTTGCCCAAGCCACTGGAATGAGCATACCAGATAAGGAGTTAAACTCCGATCCACCTAAATTTAAAGAAATTACGCCACGACCAATCGCCAGAACTAGGAACATCACTAACCCAATTAGAACAACTCGGTTGAACATAGACACGATGTCCCGTTTATATCGAAGCAAATAAATCCATATGGCACCTATTCCGATGAGCACAATCAGCGCAATTCCGGAAGCCGACTTCCAGGTGTTGCTACTATCGATAAGACCGTAGGCTTCCAAGACGTGGTAATCCTTTTCATCAACAATCTCACCCACGCCGATAATCTTTTGATTCGCCTTGAAACGAAGTACATCCTTTTTCGTCGCCGCTCGAGCTGCCACACGTAATTCTTCCGTAGTTTCTTCATTGACGGTCAAGGTAGGACGAGTCACGTTTTGATCTACGAAAGCCTTGAAGAATACTTTGGCATCCTCCTGTAGCCCGGACTTATTAAGATCCGATTTAGTTTCCTCACGGAGTGGAACCACATCCGAGTCAGTCCGCGCCCCAGTATCCCCGTTTCGCGCTTTATTAATAATAATTGTACTACCAACTTTTTCAGCCGCCGTTAAGGCCTCTGGAGAGGTCTTCATCAAGGAAATTAAGATCTCCTTATCTAACACTGTAAACGGCTGGGTTTGCTGCAGCATAGTGACGCGCAAACTCTCTTCCTCCGCGCTGGCTACGGCATCCCGCACGGCAGTGAACGCTTTTGCTAGATCCTTACTCAGTTGGCCCAAATACTCGTCGTCCGGTTTATACACCGCTTGAACGGCTTTCGCAGCGGCGTCCTGATCTTGAGAATACTTTTCGATATCGTCGATGTCCTTATCCCAAGGCGCAGTAATCAGCTGAGGACTTGGTTCCCCTACGACTAAATGAAGTTTAGCAACAAACAAGCTTGAAGATAACAGAATTGTAAACAAGAGAAAATACATCACCCCTACTATGGCGCGAAGCCAATTGGTGTGATGTTTAAGCAAATCCAGACGGTTGGATAGCACTTTTATGATCCTTCTGAGCCAAATGACCTTCAATACCATCATCCTAACTTACGAGCGCCTTCGCCATATTGACACGTCAAAGGCCGAGTGAATCATACATACTTTAAGGATTAGCGTACACTGCTAAATCCTCGTATGTTTCAACCTCTACTCTAACCCGTTCGGCGCCAGAAATATTGGGAAGAACCTTCACGTTTTCAACCACAATCAAAACCCCGGGCGTCATTTTCTTCTGAACTTCAGTCCGAGCGTTTTCCTCTGCCAGTTGACGTGCTTCGGCAATAGAGCGTTCAAAGTGCACATTATGGAGTTCTTTATAGTTCACTCTTATAACTTCGACAGGGAAACGCCAATTCCTCCAGGGTTTCAAGGAATGACTGATTACTTCTTGATTTACTTGTTCAAATGGCGAATCCTGCATAGTTACCATTATGACGCGAGAACCAAATTTTATACCCCACCCCATAGCAACCTTGCCACTTTCTTCGAGTTTATCCTCCACCAAGGGGACTTGTTTTTCAACACTATACCACACTCGTGCCCGTACGAACCCTCTAGCTATAGAAGTTGGGGGAGTCGGTTTAGAACTTTTAGGATTGTTCACCTCGGAATTTGGCACAGCAGGCTGACTTGGGATGCCTGGGTTTACAGCTTGTGTGATCAGCACTTGGCCAGCCCGAACGGTTTCCCCCTCATGCACCTGAGGGGTACCCTGAATCACCATAATTTCTTTGACAATTCCAGCATGTCTAGCCACGAGATTACCGGCTTCTTTAGGTATGGATGGCCGAGTTTTCTCTGAAATTTTAATTAGCACATCCGTCCCGTTTCGTTCCACACCAATCCAAGCAGCATCCGGCAATTGTTCTTGAAGCGCTTTGGCAATCTGGTTTAGATCTAGGTCTTTTGAATAGGTCCAAGTTTTTAACCCAAGTTTTTCCGCCCGTTCCAAGACCTCCGCGGATTCTACATTGTGATTACCCATTACGGAAATAGACAACACAAGTTGGGATAAAACTGTTAACACCAAGGCAATAATGGCAATCCCGGTTAAAAGACCCTTTCTACGCCACCAACGTGCAGCAATGAAAGGCCAACCATATTTAGCCATGATATGGACCCGAGTGTGGGTTTGGCGCGCCGCTCGTCGCAAGCGCCTGAAATCTCCCAGTTTTATCTGCGCCCGCATCCCTCGTTCAGACTTTTGAGTGCGAAAAACAATCACACCATCTTTTAAAATTTCATTTAAAAACCTTGCTAACTGGTCTCCCCTAGCGAGAAAGAAGATTCGACCCTGCCAAAAAGCCCTCAATCGTTCAAACATTATTTGATCTCCCCTCCTTTGAAGGTTAAGGAGGAAAGCTCCCCTTCAATTCGGAGTTCCGTTGATAGTAAGACCTTTAGCACTAACTCCTTCCCTCCGAAACAGACATCTCCTTCCGCGGTTTCCAAACGAATTTCTTCCTCAGAAAAGTTAACAATACTAAGATAATTCTCCACCAGAATTTGTCGCCGTCCGGTTATCGTAATTTTGGGACCTTCTCCCACTGCATCTGGTGGAAAATCCAAAATATCTCCGACACTCGTTTGTATTTTTTTGAACATCAAAAGACCTCCCTTCTGTATGATAGTTATGAAGGGAAGCACAAAAATAGTCCAAGCCTTTCATCGAATTGTTTGAACCTAAAAAAAAGACCCGGTTACAACGAATGTGTAACCGGCCTCTTCAGCAAATATTAAATGTTATGCCCCTAGAATTTCGCGTACAATCTGATTGACAGCTTTGCCATCTGCACGGCCTTTTGTCTTAGGTGTTAATGTACCCATGACTTTCCCAAGGTCCTTAAGACCCTGAGCTCCTACCATAGCGATGGTCTCCTGGACGAGTTGGCGAATTTCCCCTTCGGAAAGCTGTTGAGGAAGGTAATCCATTAGAATAACCAGTTCCTCTTCTAGAGCCTTAACCGTTTCGGGGCGACCTGCATTCTCATATACTTCAAGCGAATCCCGACGTTGTTTCACTTGATGTGCTAATACTTCGATGACTTGATCATCATTGAACTCGATTCTCTTGTCAATCTCAGCATTTTTTATGGCAGCCCTGGCCATTCGGATGACGGAAAGTCTTACCTTCCCCTCCTCTTTGGCCTTCATGGCAACCTTCATATCCTCAACGAGGCGATCTTTCAGGGTCAATTCGAGACACTCCTTACTTGAACTTGCGTTTACGTGCAGCTTCGGATTTTTTCTTTTTCTTCACACTTGGTTTCTCATATGCCTCGTGCTTACGAGCTTCTGCACTAACCCCTGCCTTTTGACAAGTACGCTTGAACCGGCGGAGTGCGGCATCAAGGGATTCGTTTTTACCAACTTTGACTTCACTCATTGTCTTATCCCTCCCTCCACTGGATCATCACAAATATACCTTTATTATTATACTGGATGAAGTAGTTTGCGTCAAGTATAGCTAACCCACTAATTACCCCTAGAGGGTATCTATGCAACAAATACTCTAAATCATCCGATCTTAGCCTCTAGAGCCTGACCCCCGAGCAAATGAAAATGTAGATGTCCCACAACTTGTCCCCCATCAGTCCCAGTATTAGTGACCACTCTATAACCAGTCGCTGCTACACCTAACTCCTCTGCTAAACGACAAATTACACCGAAAATGTGGCCAATTAATCGTTCGTGTTCTGGGTTAACCTCATTAAGACTCCGCAAATGGATTTTTGGAATGATGACCAGATGCACAGGCGCCAACGGTTGGATATCCTTGAAGGCGAGAATCTCGTCGTCTTCATAGACAATTTCACTAGGAATTTCACGTTGGGCAATTTTACAAAAGATGCAATCCGACACTTGCATTTTCTTACCTCCCTTATCATATTCCACCAGAGCATTTTAATTCACTGTATCATTCACAAGTTAATAGATTTTTACTCTACCACGCTCTTATCAACGTCCGCCTGAGTGCGGTGCGGTTCGGTGCGGTGCCTTGCCTTGCCTGCCTGCCTCGCATTGCCTTGAACAAATTTGAACTCCTTGAACTACCTTGCCTCAATTGGAAGATTGCTTTAAATGATGTTCCTCCAGAATGACCGTTACGAACTGCCCCGCTTTATACAGCTTCCCGTGTTCATTGACCGGTATTTGAACCTGAATATAGTGTGGAGTATGCCCAATTGCAAATCCTTTCGGATCAATCCATTCGATCAGCACTTCCACAGGCCTCCCTGTAAAGCGACGAACAAACTCATCCTGACTTGCACGAGCAACCAGCAACAGCTCCTTGACTCTTTGTTCCTTTAGTTGCTTCGGAACTTGGTCTGGATAGTCTGCCGCAGGGGTTCCTTTGCGTTTTGAATAAGGAAAAACATTAACTCCGGAAAAACCACAGGACCTCACAAATTCTAAAGTAGAGACGTGATCGTCTTCCGTTTCTCCTGGAAAACCAGCAATGATATCCGTCGTGATGGCAAGCTCTGGAATGCGCTGACGAAGTCTTTCCAGCAAACTACGGTATTCCTTCAAAGTATAGGGTCGGTTCATACGCTTCAATATCCGATCGCTTCCACTCTGTAAAGGCATGTGTAAGTGGGGACAGACCTTAACTGACGAGCTGATACACTCGATGAGTTTAGGGGTATATTCCATCGGTTCGATCGAACTCAAGCGCAGACGACAAAGCCCGGGTAATTTGACCAATTCCCTTACTAAACGAGCTAAGTTCCATTCTACCCCTAATTCTTCCCCTAAATCTTGTCCATAATACCCAGTATGAATTCCAGTCAAGACGATTTCTGGATATCCTGCTTCAATCAGCCTACGTGCCTCCGCGAGAGCATTCTCTGGTAGACGACTCCGCAACGGGCCACGTGCAAAAGGAATAATACAATAGGTGCAGAATTGATTACACCCTTCTTGAATCTTGATGAGTGCTCTCGTCCGATGCTCTTCGCTGAGTTGGGGAAGTTCTTCAAACTCCTCCGCATTCCAAATCTCGTGTACAGCATTTTGCGGTTTTCGCTCAGTTTTAACTTGCTCAATCCATTCTAACATCTTCATACGATCCTGCGTCCCGAGCACGAGATCAACACCCTCAATACCCAAGACCTCTCCCGGAGCGGTCTGTGCGTAACACCCCATAACCACAACAACACTTTCCGGATGCTCTCTAATCATACGTCGAATAACCCGGCGAGATTTACTATCCCCCATATTCGTCACAGTACACGTATTAACGACCACAACATCCGCTTCCTCTGAGGCACCGACCACCTGATACTTTGCCTCCCTAAAAAGTTGAGCCACCGCTTCACTTTCAGTCTGGTTCACTTTGCAGCCAAGCGTAACAAAACAAACTCGTGCTTCGTTATTCACAGTTGGTGGTTTTTTGCTATGTTCAACTTCCAAGGGCATAAATATTCCACCTTCTTCGTAATTCGTGGTCATGCAACTTCAGTAATAAGACGATGCACGAATGCAAGTCAAGAACCGTCCCTTCTCCCGCTCCTTCTCCGACCCAAGACAGACGGCGCACATGAAATGTGCCGTCTCCCGAACGTCTCCCGCTCCTCGTTCCGTCCCTCCCGACCTAAGCCTGGGACGCAGTGTCACACGAGCGCGACGTCTTTACGTAAGCCGAAAAGCAAACTTCCGTGTAAGCGACCCCAAATACGGGGCAGTGCCCAAGGACGGGCACTGCCGCCAACTGAGCCAAGGATGGCGAATTTGGTACGATAGTCTCCAGTGGAGATTATCGCCGTAGGCGTGTTCTTTAAAATAATACTAATCGCCGAAGGATGAACCCCGCTCTTACTTTAAGAGCTTATGCGGTTAGTTTGCTCGGCGTCGTAAGCACCGAGCGCTGTGTGACACAAGTCCCTCACCCGAGGTCCCCGAAATGCGCCAACACCATCGTCAGCGTTGCCACCGCCGCCGTCTCCGTCCTCAAAATCCTCGGCCCCAACGACACACTCTGAGCCCCAAGCTTTTCTTGGGCAAAGGCCACCTCAGTTGGGTCAAACCCTCCCTCAGGACCAATCAGTATGGCAATAGGGCGTTTGGGATCCAAGCTTTTAAGCACAGAAGCCAGCCGCTGAGTCAATTCCTCTTCATAGGGAATAAGCCACTGTGTGTCAGGGGGCAACTGCTCAGCCAAGTCTCGCCAATCGCAGACCTTGGATATTACAGGTTCCTGAACTCTATGGGACTGCTTAGCTGCTTCTGAGGCAATCTTTTGCCACCGTACGACCCTATCCTGAGCTTTACTCCCCTCCAGCTGCATCACAGATCGTTTCGTTCGCAGCGGTGTAAGCCCCTCCATCCCCAGTTCAGTCCCTTTCTGAATCACCCATTCCATTTTCTCCCCTTTAGAGAGACCCGCCACCAGGTAAACAGAGGTATGGGCTTCCACATCAGGCTGATCCGCACTGAGAATCCGACAGGTTACGCTACTATCCTCAATCTTTTGAATGACACTGGTATACTCCATCCCGGTCTTATTATCAAAACCCACCACCATATCTCCGGGTTTTAGCCTTAGAACCCGGACAAGGTGTTCTCGTTCCGAATCACGTAACCAAAAGACATCGTTTCCCAGCTCCGTAATTTTAAACCGATTCATGGTTGGCCCACCTCGCTCGAAATAAAATCCACCCAGAATCTTCAAGGCGTTCCACAATCTCAAATCCAGCTTCCTTCAATCCTTCTTCGACCTCGTCCGCTCGATTTTCAATAATCCCAGACGCTAAAAATTCACCGTCCGCACGCAATATGCGTTCTAAGTCCGGTAGTAAGATTAAGATCACATCGGCAATAATATTGGCAATCACGACATCTGCCTGCCCCGTGAGCACGGTCCCTAAATCTCCACGCACGACACGGACCCGGTCGTTGACTTGATTTAAATCGACGTTTTCCTGGGCCACTCTGATCGCGACGGAATCGAGATCCACCGCCTCCACCTCTGCACCGAGTTTTGCTGCAGCGATCGCTAAAATTCCAGAGCCTGTCCCTAGGTCAAACACTCTATGTCCTGGTTGAACCACATCTTCCAAAGCTCTCAAACACAGCGTCGTTGTAGGATGCGTCCCCGTACCGAAGGCCATACCAGGATCGAGCTCTAAGACGATATCTCCTTCGAGGAGCTCAACTGGCTCCCAAGTCGGTTTAATCAGAAAATGCCCACCAACACGGATTGGCTTAAAATAAGCCTTCCAGGCAGTTTCCCAATCTTCTTCCTTCAACGAGATCCCTTTGGCCTGCACAACCCAATGCGAAAAGCGCTGGAGCAGTTCCCGAATTCCCTGATCGAGCATTTTCAGTTTATCAGTCAGCTCGTCATCCTCCGAGAAATAACCCTTTACCACAGAAGTCCCGGTAAGCTCCACTTCTCCAAAATTATGGTAATCCCACTCTCCAGATTCTATGTAACTGCGTAAAAGCTCCGGATCTTCCACACTAACACCAGGACACCCTAACTGATAAAAAAGATCGGCAACAGCTTCCTCTCCTTCAGATGAAACTGTTACCGCTACCTCACGCCAATTCATGTGTTTATACTCCTTTTTACCCCATCGCATCCTTGAGGGTTTCTTTGAACTTTTCAAATACCGATTTCTTGCCCATTTGTTGATTTTCAGGCGTCACATCACCGAATTCGCGTAAAAGCTTCTTTTGTTTTTCGTTGAGCTTTGTCGGAGTAGTCAAAATCGTCCGAACGTGTTGGTCTCCGCGACCACTCCCTCGACGATGAGGAATCCCGTGCCCTTTAAGCCGAAAGACGGTTGCCGTCTGAGTTCCTTCAGGAATTTTCATCTTAACCACCCCATCAAGCGTCGGAACATCAATTTCTGCGCCCAGGGCTGCCTGGATAAAGGTAATCGGAACCTCACAATAAACGTCGTTGCCTTCACGTTCAAAGAACTTGTGACGTTTAACCTGTAAAATTATATAAAGATCTCCCGAGGGACCCCCTTTGGCTCCAGCCTCACCATCTCCAGTGAGCCTTAGTTGTAGCCCGTCCTCCGAACCTTGCGGAATGCTGATCTTAATCGTTCTAGTCTTTCGAACTTTCCCTTGTCCCTTACAGCCTGAGCAGGGACTACTAACCGTGCGCCCTTCTCCTTGACACGCTGAACACGTACGGGCGGTCTGGATTTGACCAAACGGCGTGCGTTGAAGCACTTTCACTTGCCCGCTGCCATGACACTGGGAACACGTCGTAGGATGTGTGCCTGGAGCTGCCCCGGAACCCTGACAGTCCGTGCACGTTTCATCCCGTGGAATTTGGATTTCTTTTTCAACCCCGAACACCGCTTCTTCAAAGGTCAAGGACATTGCATAGCGTAAATCCGCACCCCTTTGAGGGCCACCGCGCCGTTGCCCACCACCACCGCCACCAAAAAACATATCGAAAATGTCCCCGAAGCCCCCAGCATCTCCAAATCCGCCGCCTTGGCTGGGATCTGTATGACCAAATTGGTCATAACGTGCTCTCTTCTCCGGATCGCTCAAAACATCATAAGCATCGGTAACTTCCTTAAACTTTTCTTCCGCCCCTTTATCCCCCTGGTTTACATCAGGATGATATTGGCGGGCTAGCTTTCTGTATGCTTTTTTTATTTCCTGTTCGCTCGCTGACCGATCGACCCCGAGTACTTCATAGTTATCGCGTTTCATGTTTTTCCTCCACACTCCTGCTTGTCTATCCGCTCTATTGTTATAAGCCCTATAGTATTATATGACCCTTAGACTTGAAGCACAAGGCAATATCCAATTAAATGGAAATAATATTAAAATTCACTAACTGCACAAACAAAGGCGGGCACAAAGGCTTTACACCTTTGCACCCCCAAGTTTATCTCTAATCCTTATCCTAGCCAGATCTAACGTGTTCTATCCAGTTGCAAAGTTTCGTAGTCCGTTCAGTCGTCACCAATCTTTATCGGACGAAGCCCGTCGTCCTACTCTTTTTTAACTTCAGTAAATTCAGCATCCACTACATCGTCTTCTTTTTTAGGCTCTTCAGCTCCAGGCTGTGCCCCAGCATTTTGCTCTTGAGCTGCTTTTTCTTGATACATTTTTTCGATATAAGGATGGAGCACTTTGTTCAAGGCCTCTGTTTTGGCGTTGATTTCTTCAAGGTTTTGAGCAGCCGCCGCATTTTTCAGATCTTCGAGAGCCTTTTTGATGTTTTCGACTTCAGCAGCGTCCCCCTTACCCTCGAACTCTTTCAGAGTTTTCTCTGTTTGATAAGCGAGAGAATCCGCTTGGTTCTTAGCGTCGATCATCTCTCTGTTTTTCTTATCTTCCTCAGCATGGACTTCAGCGTCTTGCTTCATTTTTTCGATCTCATCTTTAGAGAGACCCGTGGAAGAAGTAATCGTCACCTTTTGTTCATTCCCTGTAGCCATATCTTTTGCAGACACATGGACAATTCCATTGGCATCAATATCGAATTTAACTTCGATTTGTGGAATGCCGCGTGGTGCAGGAGGGATTCCTGTCAGTTGGAAACGCCCAAGCGTTTTATTATAATTGGCCATTTCGCGTTCCCCTTGGAGAACATGAATGTCAGTTGAGGTTTGATTGTCGGCAGCCGTTGAGAACGTCTGCGATTTGGTGGTCGGAATGGTAGAGTTGCGTTCAATGATCCGAGTAAAGACTCCGCCAAGGGTTTCAATCCCTAAGGAAAGCGGGGTAACATCCAACAAGATCATATCTTTGACTTCTCCACTGAGCACGCCACCTTGAATTGCAGCACCCATAGCGACCACTTCATCTGGATTAACCCCTTTGTGAGGGTCTTTTCCACTTAACTTCTTAATCGCTTCTACGACTGATGGGATACGAGTCGATCCACCGACTAAAATGATCTGATCAATTTTGTCCCAAGAAAGTTTAGCATCTTCGATTGCTTGACGTGTGGGACCAATGGTCGATTCCACGAGATCTGAGATGATGTCTTCAAATTTGGCACGCGAAATATTCATATCCATATGTTGCGGTCCTTGTTCAGTCATGGTGATAAACGGCAGATTAACATTGGAATTGGTAACTCCGGAAAGCTCAATCTTAGCTTTTTCTGCTGCTTCTTTTAAACGTTGAAGGGCAACACGGTCTTTGGAGAGATCTGCTCCATTACTTTTCTTGTATTCTGCCACCATATAGTCGATCAACCGTTGATCAAAGTCATCGCCACCCAAATGGTTATTACCACTCGTCGCTTTCACTTCGACCATGCCTTGGCTTAATTCGAGGATTGAAACATCAAAAGTTCCGCCCCCTAAGTCATACACCAAAACCGTTGAATCTTCTTTTTTGTCAAGGCCATAAGCCAGCGCTGCAGCGGTAGGCTCGTTAATAATCCGAAGCACTTCCAGTCCGGAAATGGCTCCAGCATCTTTCGTTGCTTGACGTTGAGCGTCTGTGAAATAAGCTGGCACCGTAATAACCGCTTGGGTGACCGTTTGACCGAGATAAGCTTCAGCATCCGTTTTAAGTTTCTGGAGAACCATCGCGGAAATTTCTTGTGGGCTATACGTCTTGTCTTCAATTCTAACCTTAAAGTCGGTACCCATGTGACGTTTAATAGAACTGACCGTTTTATCGGGATTAGAGACCGATTGACGCTTAGCAACCTGACCGACTAACCGCTCACCGGTTTTAGAAAAGCCTACTACCGATGGAGTTGTGCGATTTCCCTCCGCATTAGGGATAACGACCGCTTCTCCACCTTCCATAACTGCTACGCAGGAGTTTGTTGTACCTAAGTCAATACCAATAATTTTACCCATTATTTTCTTCCTCCTTAAATTAACTAATTAGAAACTTTAACCATACAAGGTCTCAACACTTTTTCTTTGAGAAAATACCCTTTTTGCAGTTCTTCGACAACAGTATTTTCGGGATGCTCTTCTGAAGCCACTCTGAGTACTGCATCATGAAGATTTGGGTCAAAAGGCTGGCCGACAGTATCCATGGCCTTTAAACCTTCCTTGCTAAGCGCGGTTTGCAATTGGCGAAGAATCATCTCCACCCCTTGCGAAAAGGATGCAAAATCCGGATTGACTTTACCTGCACTCACGGCGCGATCAAAATTGTCTAGCACAGGAAGCAAATCCCCCACTAGGTGTTCAGACGCATATTTAATGAGTTCAGCCTTTTCCTTTTGAGTGCGTTTTCGATAGTTATCGAAATCTGCCTGCAGGCGTTGCAGCTGACCATAAAGGTCTTCCGCTTTGGCTTTAGCCTTCACAAGCTCCGCTTCCAAGGTCAGATTTTTTTCTAGAGGGTTCATATCCTTGTCATCCTGGCTTGTTTCATCCTGGATGGGTTTTTCAGATTTAAGCCCTTTGCCCTCCATACTATCCTCATCCTGACTTAATTTTTGATCTTTGAGAGCTTCATCTCTCCTTCGAACCATCCATAATCACCTCTCGTGCTTAATAACTTCATACGTTTATGATTTAAGGACCTTCAACTCTAATGAGTTACAAGCCCAAAATTAGCAATAAAAATTTTATCCCTTATAACCTTCTACCCGTCAAAACTCCCGTCAAACTGCGAGTCATAAATTCGACAATACTAATCACTTTAGCGTAATCCATCCGGGTTGGCCCTAGGACCCCCACCGCCCCAATGGTTAGCCCATTCACTTTATAAGTTGCAGAAATCAAGCTACAATCACGAAATTCTTTTAACATATTTTCCCCACCGATGGTGACATTTAACCCTTCATGATAAGGATGCAGGAGTTTTTTCAGAGATTCATTTTCCTCGAACACTCGAAATAAAGTTTTAACCTTCGATAAATCCTTAAATTCAGGTTGATTGAGCATATTGAGAGTTCCACCAAGATAAACGCGTTCTTCGCCATCGGTATCGTCCAAAATAGTCCTCAGCATATCCATCGTATTATCAATCAGTAACCTCTGTCGGGATAATTCACTATAGATTTCACGCAACAAGCTACTTTTAACCTGACCAAGAGAATACCCACGCATTTTTTGATTGAAAACTGTGGCCACATGTTGAAGCTCTTCAGCTGTGAGATTTTCTCCAACATCGATAATATGGTTTTCTACCACACCGTTTTCTTTCACGATCACCATGATAACCTGACCCGGTTGATACGGCAGAAAATGCATTTTTCCAAACGTGCTTTTTCCTTTTTGTGGCCCGAGTACAATACTCGTTAAATTGGTGAGTTCAGAGAGCAGCTTACTCGTATGGGAAATAACTTCTTGAATCTCATGGATTCGCTTCGTACTTTCCCTCTCAATAGTTTCGCGATCCTGTTCACTGAGTGCTTGAGGATCCATAAGGCAATCCACAAAATACCGGTACCCCGCATCCGATGGAATTCGC
>CAKMJS010000110.1 GCA_927405585.1 uncultured Desulfosporosinus sp. | reverse complement strand
TTTGGAGCGGCTGCGGCCGCAGGAAGCAGAGCATGAAAAGCCTTGACGACTTGATAGCCCGCCTGCCGGCATTGCAGGAAAAAGCACGCCAGCGAGCCGCGCAGGAGCAGGCAAGCGCCCCGGCCAAGGTGGTGCAGCTTGCCAGCCGTATGACGAACACGCTCAGCGCTGTCCTGCAGCACGCCGAGGGTCTGCCCCATCTCCGTGGAGGCCTGGTCGACGCCACGGATGGTCTGGCCGGAATGCAGGCTGCGCTCGTTCAGCCCCTCCGGCCAACTCGCCAACATGGGTCCGGCTCGCCCTGGTAGAAGCCGGCAAAGACTGGCGCTGCCTAAATGATTTTGCGATCGAGGATGGCTACCTTCGCAACCTGGTCACTGTTCCGCAGCTTGGTGTTATCATACTTTGCTGACGAAGGAGGGATTCATCGACACCGCGTTTTACAAGTTCATCTATGTTATTTTCCAAACGGATTTTAAGGTTTTGAGCTGTCTCTTCCCATGCAATTGGGTTGGTGGGAACAATTCCCCATGAAAGAATTCCTCCACGTGCTAAAAAGGTATTCAGTGGCTCCGCTAAGGCCATCATGCTCTGCATATAATCGTAGGCATCAAAATTCACTACCTGAACCTTTGAGTCAAAAAGAAGGGTCCAATCCATTCCTGCACAGACATGCACTCCGGGAATTCCACCTTGGCGCAAGATCCCCTCAACAATCGAATTCAGCTCTTCAATTAGTTGCTCCCTTTTCAATGTGATATGGGTTGAAGCTCCGAAGCCATAAAGCCCTGGATCGTCAATCATCATAAGCACCGGCAAGCCAAAGTTGCTGAGACGTTTGGTTTGCCACTCGGCATGCAAGGCAAGAGTTTTAACCAATATATCCCGGAGAGTATCATCATAATAGCTAGACCGTCTATTTTTATCTGTAATCTGCATTCCTAAGGTTAACGAACCACTGAGCTGCCCCTTTAATATTACAGCATCCCTTGTTCCGTACTGTTCAAGATCACGACAAAATATTTCAAACCCTTCGCCACCTTGGGAGCTGAATCCAAAGCGTTCCAGGGCTTGTTGATCACCTTCAATTGCCTCTAAATACAGCGTATAAAAGACTGTCAACCGCTCTACCCAATCCGATTCATCGACTTGAAATTTCGGAACTTCAACATCTCCAATGATCCCAATTTCTATCAATGCGTTAAGATATTGTCCGACAAACGAGCTTTCTGCTCCCAGCCGCGGAAGTTGAGGCCAATGGGGCGCGTGCGGAACACTTTTCCAAATCAAATCTAACGCATCTTGTCCATCGGTTAGAGGAATACTTCCTACTCCCGTTGCTAGAAAATTAGGTTTAAAGTTTTCTTTCTGCATATCTTAATCACTTCCCATTCCAATAAATTAATTCACTACATTGTATGTTGAATCATAAGTATAATCAATATTTCTGTTGTCTATTTATTGCAGTCTCACCATATGCCACAGATAAATCCAATCTGCGTAATGAAACGCGCTCCATATTAACAAAACTCCAACAATAATCCCAGGCACCCATAAAAATGCTCGGTAATGACCGCCAATCCGTCGGATATCACGGATACGAAGGGGCAAAAACAGGAACACGAGCAAAGTGTAACCAAGCATCGGAGCATAGAAAGGGACCCCCCAAGGAATCAAAGCCCACCCGATTGCCACAAATACAGCGAAGTGGTAGCGCCGCTCCAGCCAATATACAAGAGCTAGCGAGTGTGGGGCATCTGGTAAATTTGGAGCAACTACCCCAACCTGAAGCAATCGAATTAACATAAACAACACGCTCAACATTGCCCAAATTAGCCAAGGGGACTGAGCCTGTATCAAATCAATTCCCGGCCATAAATGCGCTATCCATGGATTTGAATGAATCGAGATGCGAAATACTAGAGAAGTGACTAACCCAGCCACCATCCCATAACGGGCAAAAATGAACAAACCATTCCAAAACCAAGCATTTCGCAAACGTCGTTTAGGTTTTCGTTCTGAGATTTCTTTATAGCGCCAGGTTACCGACCGGATGTTCATCCAGACTAGAAAAACCATCAGCAGTGACCAAGTTCCTGCTACAACCGATTCCTGAACCCATTGCGAACTTGAAGCGGTAGGGGTTTCGACCGTCACTTCCCCCCATCCCCCCTGAAGCTTGTTTCCTTGAACATAAAGTGACTGCTCCTCTGAAAGCCCCGCGAGAACTGCAGGCGTTATTCGAAGGGCAAAGGCCAAATCAGGTTGAACCGCTTTTACTGCCTTAAGTAAATACGATTGGGCCAAGGCATCCCCTGCTAACCCTTTCCCTACCGTCCAAGCCCATAGAGATGGATGAAGCATTTTGCCTTCGATGCCCGCCCGAAAAACGTCCGGCTGAGGCAGTCGACTCGACGGGATAAACTCAACTGGTAATTCAGCCCACACCCCTATACCTACTCGATCAGCGGCTTGTAACCAAAGCTCATCCGGGATCTGGCCGATGAAATAGACAAGGTTTATGCCTTCTTGTTGTTTAGACTGTAACCAAGACTCCGCTTTTCCAGTGTGTCTCAGGCGAGACTCTTCCTCAGGGGTTAAGGCCTCCCCCTTAATTTGGATAGCCTGGTCGTTTAATATCCACTTCCCTGAAGTAAAAGCGATCGAACGAAGTCCTAATGGCAACGCCAAATCATCAAGATCACCTTTGCTGTTTGTGACCTTTAAATACAACTGATAGAGAAACGGCGCTTGCATTGTCCAACGCCTTGCCTCCGGTACTGTGAAGGTCAATGTCACGGGTTGATTATCTGTACCTTCCTGTGCGTTCAGCGTAAGTGTCTGTTCATCTACGCCGGCCGACCCATCTGAAAGCACACCGTAGACCGACCAAGGTCCTGCCTTCGAAAAGCCATGATGTTGCAAAGACGTCTTTACTGTAATTTGCGCAGTAGATCCTATCCAAGCAACATTTACCTGTGGCGGCATGAGAGTGGTTTCCACCACCGCTTGTAACCGAATGTTACCTGTAATCTTGCCTGATTTTGGCCAATCGGAACCCAAAAACATGGTGCGTTGCACGATACTTCCGGCAAGTTCGACAACCAGAATATTATCTTCTCCATAACGAAATGACTTGGCCGGAATCTCCAATCCATCCGCTCCGCCGCTTCCTTCAAATTCGCCGATTTTCTGGCTACTCGTAATCCCATTTAAGTAGACGTTGGCATGTCCCTGTACACCATTAAAAGTAAGCAACATGGTGCGGGAACTCCATTCTCCCGGGATACGAAAACGTTTAGCTACGACAGAAATTCTCTCACTTGACGGTAGCGTTATAGGTCGTCCATCAGTCAACAATGACTGCTCGCGGTTTGCTTTCGGGGGTTCGGATTCCGCTTCTGTTGTCCAAGCCTGACGCAACGAAGAGAACTGATCCCAAATCCCGTTTAAATCCTGTGAATACCGTGCGGCGCTTAAAGTACTTTGCCCCGTTTGGAGGGATTCTCCTCTGGGGCTTTGCCAATACCACCAAAGTGTTCCTAATGTCAATGCCAATAAAGCAATAAAGATCATTAATCGACGATTAAACATAAAACGGCCCCTCATTTTTTATCTCGTTGTTAACATATTCGTGCAAGGTTTTGAAAACCCTTGCCCCTATAAAAATAAAACCCCTTGGTAACTGGCTCTTAATAGCAAGTTGTCCAACGGGTTTAAAAATCAACTTTTTCAGGAGCTGTCATGAGTCCCAACAACCAGGTTCGAATCCTAATTTAACTTCTCATCGTTGCGGCACTCAGGGCAAATTCCATAAAACTCCATGCGATGTCCCATAATAATAAAACCAGATTTTTCCATAACCTCTTGATCCATTTCAATCAATGGGCGATGATAATCGGCCACCATACCACATTTAGAACAAACGATATGATAATGGTTCTTTGGGTTGCCATCGAAACGGCTAGACATATCACCATATGACAACTCCAATAGATGCCCATGCTCTTTAAGCATGTTAAGGGTATTATAGATCGTGCCCAGACTGACCCCTGGAAATTTTGCCTTAACATGATGATAAATCTCATCTGCAGTGGGATGTGACTTCGTTTCAAGCAGGAACTCCAAGATTGCCTGTCTCTGCGGTGTAAAACGGACGCCTTTATCCTTTAATTGTTTGAGAATTTCTATTGCATCCATGTCGGCATCTCCTTTCATTGTCTTTTACTTTAAAGTTATTGTTAATTAGATTTTAAACTAATCCAATAAATTTGTCAACAAATAAGGAGAGTATAATACTCTCCTTATTTGTTCACTGAAACTTGGTAGATCGCTTATTCAGCTGGATTCGGTGCTTCAACTGGACAAACAGTAGCGCAAGCGCCACAGTCGATGCAGAGTTCTGCATCAATGACGAATGTATCGTCGCCTTCACTAATTGCGGAAACTGTACATTCTCCTTCGCAAGCGCCACAACTAATGCATTCAGAATTAATAACGTATGCCATTTACAACATCCCCTTTTTCTCAACTCCGGAATTAATATACCAAAGCTAAAGAAAAAAGGCAAGCAAATACGTTATTATAACCATAAACCTATTAACTTATTCAACACATCTAGAGATCTCGCTCAGGCCTATACGGCACCTGGTAAAGTCGACGCAGACAGTGAGAACAATAAGGTAAAACTCGATTACTCACATGATTTCGTCGAAATAGAATATGGCCTAAATCTTCATGTTCAAAACCACAGGCACGACATTTTTCCATCATAACTTAACCCCCCCAACGCTTTGTGCGTTTCCGTACAAATAACTTACCTTAGTAGTATGCTCTTTTTGTCCAGAAAATAAACATTATTCGGGTCAAATTTGCTTGCTTAAAATCTGGGTTAAGTGACCAAGGGTATAGCATTCATACATGTCACAAGAGGGGAGAAATGCTTTAACATGAGGGGTCTCTAGCCAACGTCGCTCAGGGAGTGTATTCAACCATAATACCTGGCGAACCTGACGACGAATCCCAGCGAGTAAGGCAGCTGCCTTTTCTCCTTCCAAAGTCTGTGCATCACTTACAATCAGCAGTAACGTTTGCTTGGAAAGAACGGAAGGAAACTTCTTTTGCATGGTTTCCAAAGCCTTTGCTAAATTGGTTCCTCCCCCCCATTCTTTTCCGGATACCATGAGAGCGTCTTTGACCATAGCTTCAAAGGTTTGGCCTCTCTGGAATTTCCCGGTTAAGGGAATTAGCGATTCTCCAAAGGCGAAGGTTTTAATCCCGCTGACAGCTGAGGATAGTCCGTAAATGAATTGCCAAATAAACTCCGAATACTTGAGCATGGACCCGGAAATATCACATAGTAACACAATCTTGAGCCTGCCCTTGCGTCGACTGCGATAGCTTCGCTCGACAAGCACCCCACCATAGCGCAAATTTCTACGGAGTGTTGAGCGCATATCTAAGCCACCCCGTCTGCGCGCCGCCCGGTAGCGACGAGTTACTTGGCTGGCAAGTCTCTGACTAAGACGGCGAATTAAGCGGATAACCTCCGGCCATTCTTCAGAGGATATTTTCTTCAAATCCCGACTTAAGACCTCAACTTCACGCTCCCGAAGTGCGCGATCTACCTCTGAGAGAATGCCATCCGAAGAACCCGGCTGAAGAATTGGTTCATCTTCTTCGTTTAACTTCTTGCGCCAGTACTCAAGTGACCCACGGAGAACCCGTTCCACCATCGGTTGATAAGAATGATCCACAGGAATTCCACTTCTGGTACCTTTCGATGATTTCTCTAAAAAGTCGCGTAGACGTTGTTTATCCTTTTCTGGGAGACTGGCGTAAACAGCCCGTTGTTCTTCGGAAATATCTAATTCGTTTTCTTGAAAGCGCAGATCTTGCCGAGTACTCTCAATCTTCTCATCCCATTGGGCCGCTTTCTGTGCAACATCCTTCTGCCACGCCTCTTTTTGTTCCAAAGACGCAAAGAAAGCCCGAAAAGCTTCTTTAAATGCAAAAATATGTTGAACATTCTTCACGAGTGTCGCTTGTAATACCGCTTCGACCTTACTTCTATCTACCAAACCAATTAGAGCTAGCCCTTCCGTTGCATCGGAGATTTCAGAAGGGCTAACTTTAAGGCCTACGGACCTTAACAATTGGGCAAATTCTACTAAATGACGATCCAATTCACTGGCCCTATTTTGATCCATGGACATGCTTTTCTCCTAGTTCTACTTTGCTTGACTCAAAAAGTAAGCGTTCCGCTCCCATCTCTCGATAGAAGAGTTCTACATCATCCTGACTCTTAAGTAGCAAGGTCAGTGTCGCATCGACCCAAGCCGGATCGAGCCCTGTTTTCCCCATCACGAGCAACGCCTTAGCCCAGTCCATCGTTTCGGAAACAGAAGGAATTTTATTTAAAGCGAGGCGATCTCTAAGCACATTCACAGCCCTCGCCACTTCTAAAGCTAATCGTTCCGGCAAATCCGGAATTTTAGCTCGCAGAATTCGGACTTCTTTATTGACCGAAGGGGGCTCGACATGAAGGAAAATACACCGCCTTTTTAACCCATCGGAAAGCTCCCGTTCTCCATTGGACGTTAAGACCACAATGGGTCGTTCTTTGGCCTTAATTGTCCCCATTTCTGGAATAGTGACTTGAAACTCTCCTAAAAGTTCAAACAGAAATGCCTCAAATTCTGAATCGGTCTTATCAATTTCATCAATTAATAGCACCGTTCGCTCTTCACTCAAAAGTGCTTGTAACAAAGGGCGCGGGAGTAAATAGTCAGTGGAGAAAAGATCTGCCTCCTGAAGATGCTCGCGTCCCATTTGAATCTTCAAGAGCTGTCGCTGATAGTTCCATTCGTAAAGCGCTTTCGTCTCATCGAGCCCTTCATAACACTGCAAGCGAATTAGAGGAGCCCCAAAAATCTGGCTTAAAGCTTTAGCTATTTCCGTCTTGCCCACTCCAGCTGGGCCTGAGACTAAGAGTGGCTTGCCCAACTCGGTAGCTAAAAACGTCGTTAGCGCGATTCGATCATCCCGTTCACTAATATAGCCAATTGCTTCAAGCGCTTGTTCAAACTGATCTAGGGTCATTCGGTCAGACATCTAATTCCCCCTAATTCGATATTCGTGGTTCGATATTCGTGGTTCGAAAATTTAACTTGAACCACGTACTACGAACCCCGCACTACTAACCTAGAATCCCTAACTAGTAACTTCGAACCACGAACTACTAACCACGAACCACGCTTTCATAGACCGTCTCATAACTTTCCACAGCCCGTTCAACTGGAAAGGCTTCTCGTGCCCAAGCTACTGCCTGAGTGGAAAAGCTCTTATACAATGCTTCATTCGTTAAAAGTTTGAGGACTCCTTCGCTCATCCCTTGGATGTCCCCGACCTCAGCTAGGAAACCTGTTTTTCCGTGTTGAATAACTTCGGGTAATCCTCCTACACGGCTCGCAACCACCGGAATCCCACAAGCCATTGCTTCAAGGGCCACTAGGCCAAAACTTTCCTTTTCCGAAGGAAGAATGAAAACATCGGTCATATGTAAGATCTCTTGGACACTTTCTTGTTTTCCGAGAAACTGGACTTTTTTCTCCAGCCCTAGTCTAACGACCTCCCGTCCAACTCGACCCATCTCAGGTCCATCTCCGACGAGCAAGAGACAACAAGGAGTAATCTTTTCCACTAGAGCAAATATCTTAACAACATCTACAACCCTCTTTACTTCACGAAAGTTTGAGATGTGTGCCAAGACCTTTTCTCCACAAGGTGCGAAATGTTCTCGACATCTTGCCATCGCTTCCTCTTTGGGAGAGTATATTTTAGGATCAATGAAATTCGGAATAACTTTAATCCCTTGGTCGATTGTCCCGAAAGTATCCTCAGTTTCCTTTGCGAGTGCCTCCGATACCGCCGTAACTCGGTCGCTAGCTCGCAATGCCAAACGCGTTAACAGATTAAATTCTTCAAAAGCACCCACCAAGGTGATATCTGTACCATGTAGCGTGGTCACCAGCGGTAGTGGTCTAGTCATCATTTGTTTGGCCAAATACGCACTAATGCTGTGAGGAATAGCATAGTGGGCATGGATCACATCCAATCCCACAAAATTGGCGACTTCGACAATTTTATTGGCAAGTAATAAGGTATACGGTGGAAATTTAAACAACGGATAATTTACATCCGTCACCTCATGGAAAAATAACCGTTCATGAAATCGATGCAAACGAAACGGCCGAGCTGAAGAAATAAAGTGAACTTCATGTCCTCGCTCGCCCAGAGCATAGCCTAACTCGGTCGCTACAACGCCGCTACCCCCATAGCTTGGATAACAAACCATGCCAATTTTCATTTCTACTCACCCTCTTTTAACTGAGCATATTCCTTAAATTATCAGGAGCCGAAGTTTTTTTCCTCATTACGATCATAACTATTCAACTGAGCATATTCCTTAAGTCGTGGAAACCTAAAGGCTCTCTTTGCCAAAACCCCTCAGCCCACGGCGCTCCGATCTGACTACCAAGATAACGATCACGCAGCTCTAGCCGTTCGAGGAGTCCGTGCAATCGAGTGGATACATTGCCAGTCCCTTTCTGAAACTGAGAAAAATAACAGTGCAAGGCCTCTTGTTTACGCACTCCATCTTCCTCGTCTAACCGTAATAATAAGGGATTCAACGTCATTTCGTGAATAAAATACTCCCAAATTCGTTCAACAGCCCAAGGTTCTGAGGCACCATACTTTCTCAAGCGGGCATTGAGCGCTGCAGCCCTCACGAGACTAGTCGCCTGAACATGGTCTAAGTGATCATCTCCATGTGAGGGGGTAAACACTAACCTAGGACGGAATTCTCGTATCACTCGAACGATCTCAGAAATTTGATCCTCACATTCCCGGAGTCCTCGATCTGGGAAGCCTAAACATATCCGTTCAGAAACACCTAACACTTTTGCCGAAGCTAACGCTTCTGTACGTCGCAGAGCGGGGTTTCCGTTACTACCCATTTCCCCGGCCGTTAAATCACAGATTATAACTTTCCTACCCAGACGTGCTTCCTTCGCTATCATTCCACCAGCGCCGATTTCTGCGTCATCCGGATGGGCCCCAAAGACAATAACATCATAGCTCCAACTCTGCATCCGTGTCCCCCCCATAGAAAACTTGGCTGATATAATGGCAAGTTGTCGGTGATGACAATAAGGGACTTAAGGTATACATTCAGAGAACCTGCTCATCAAAACCTATCGGCATTGCATCTTGAATCGCTGCTCCGATGATTGTTTGAATATCATTGACCATGCGTGATACTTCAAATTCTGCTTGCAAATACTCTCTTGCCGCTGGGTTTATACTTACCAAACTATATAAACGTTCTAATTCTTGTTGCTTCTCCTCGCTGACCTCCGTCTCCAACATCTGGGCCTCACGAATCTCCCATTGCTTCAATTGGAATTCACGAATCATCTTATGATTATTAGCATCGCTCATAACCTTCTCTTTAGATATGAGAAACTGCTTGAATTGATCCGATTCTTTCAATGTACGAGCCAATTCATGAGCCAAATCATTTGCAGCCATATTATCCACCTCTCCCAGTCCCCTATCAATATCTAATTATTATCTCATTATATAGAACTTTAGGACATGAAACAAATAATCTCTTCCCATCTACCTCTGAATATGCCTGAAATCAAAAACATCGTGAGTTCGGGTAACTTATTCTTCTTGACACGTATTAACAAGGCCTTCCAGTAAATCAAAGGCCTCTAGTCTGCTAAAGGACAATAAATCATCCCATTGTTCAGGAGTAATAGTCCAAGGGCAATGCACAGCCATCCGACTCGCAAATCCTAACGGAGTTCCACCATATAATTTTTCCAATCGACGTTGTGCAAGGCTGGCCAACCCTGGCGCATGCGCATTACACATAATCGGCTCTAAACATAAGGTAGGCTCACCCTCGTAAGTCACGAGTAAACTGAATTTTGCGAGCTGTTTAATCGCTACTTTCCCTCGATTAATGGACTCCTCTAAAGGAATTGGATCCGGCTGGATAACTCCACCCAGTTTACGCCAGAAACTCCGTTCAGGGGAACTAGCATTAGAAACACAAACCCCCACAGCCCCCATTTGACTGGCAAAGCGTACCACAAAACGGGCGAAGTCACATTCTAAAGTTCCCTTGAGTGATAACCCATCTATAATAACTAACCTCTCAGAACTGCTTAAGGTAAGCTCTCCGATTCCCTCTTCCCCTAACTGTACAATATGATACCCTGGTAACATTCTGATCATTGGATTTACGCCAGTGCCTCTTTCTGTCAAAAAAGCGCCTAAGGCTAGTGTCCAATCTTCAAGACCGTCTTCATTCCACTCCACTCGAGGCGAAAGTTCAATTTCAATCCAAGACATTTGCTCGTCTCCTTCACAATTCGGCTCACATGCACACACACACCAATTAGTGTTGCACCGAAATGTAAAGTCTATCCATAAGTCTCTTGGTCTTGACTAACTTCAAGCACAATCGTTTTAAGAATGTCCAACATCGCTCCAGAAAATCATAGAAGTGCGACACGTTCTTCAATGAGCCATTTCCCATTGAAGAACGCTATACCAGTTTATAGCGTATTTTTTCTAGCTTTGAGAATCCCACGACTGAATGCACCCCGATCTGACGTAACAATTGACTCACTTCCTCTAAGTCCCGCCCCACGACCTTGGCACAGTGAGCATCTGACCCTAAGGTAAACTCGATCCCCCGTCGCATAATTTCTTCGATAAGCCGTCTCTCTGGATAAAATTCTGCCACTGGCTTATACCGACCGTTGGTATTCACTTCTAAGATTAAGCCGCGCTCTGCGATGGTCGTCAAGGCTTGGTCAGCCAGCGTTAAGATATCCTTTTTCGGCCTAACTCCAAATAGTTTGATTAGGTCAAGATGACCAATCGTTGTAAATAGCCCACTTTTAGCGGCGAGTGTCACAACTTCGAAATACCGTCCGTAAAACTCATCCGCATCCTTTTTGTGATGCATGTGTTCCTCTTCTTGAATATCAAAAATCCAACCGTCAAACTCGTGGACAGACCCTATCACATAATCAAACGGAAACTGTTCTATCAGATGTTTGATTCTTTCTTCTTCATAAGGTCGGTATTCGGCCTCCAAGCCGATGCGGACGGCTAAATTTGGATACTCTTCCGCCACTTCTCGAATCATTGGGAAGTTCATTTGATCCCAGAAATAATCGTGGTCAGCAAACCCGATTTCTTTTAAGCCTCGGCGTGACGCTTCTTCTAAATACTCACGAATGGTATCCCGGGTTGCCTCTTGTGGATTGTTGTGCCCGATAAGATGAACATGCATATCTAACATCTCTAAAAAGCTTAATAGCACAATACATAAGCCTTCTTTTTGTTTCAAGTCCTTGAAGTTTTCTTTTGCTAATTTTATTTTTGTTCATG
>CAKMJS010000109.1 GCA_927405585.1 uncultured Desulfosporosinus sp. | reverse complement strand
CGATATCCAATAGCAGTGAGAGACTCAGCCCCCCAAGATCCATGATATTCCAAACTATGCCTGCAAAAAGGGTCAAGACCGTCACTAGCAAAGCCGTGGTAATTCCCCTTAAGATGAATGATCCCATTGCTTACTCCTCCTTTAAAAATATTTATGGCAAACAGCAAAAATACTTTATCTCTCCCGTACCATAAATACGTTGAACCTGTCCAATACATTCCTCTTTTTAATACAATATTATCCATTATCATGTACCATTCTTTGAGAATATAGTGAGCTAAGACATTAAAAAGGAGGAGTCCGAATGGATTATGCACGATATATTGTTCAACCGGGGGATACGATTTATAAAATCGCCAAAGCCTATAACGTTGAAATGGCAGAAATCATTCAACTGAACCATTTAAAGCATCCCGATCGCATATTCGCTGGTCAAGTTCTTCTACTCCCCGTCCTAGCAAGCCATGAACCCACTCCAGAGGAAATCCCTGAGCCAAATTTTACATATGCCATGTGGCTCTATGAGGCATATGCCGGAAAAGATTCAGAATTAACTGCGGTCACGACCTACTTGTACCAGGCCGTACTTCTGGATCGCCCAGAGTTCGATGCTTTACTACGGCCAATCGCTTATGACGAACTTCGACATTTGGAACAATTAGCCCTTGCTCTACGGCATCTGGGGGTAGACCCTAGGTACGGTTCCTTAAGTAGCGGTCACTGGGTCGATTGGCGATCGCGTTTTGTCAACTATACCAGCGAGCTTTGTGCACTCCTTGACTCTAACATTGAAGACGAGGCCAGAGACCATCGTGAATATCTTGAACTTGCTCAAAAAATACCCATCCCAGAAATTCAGTGTATCCTCCTGGAAATGGCTGCCGACGAAGAACGTCACTATCATCTCTTTTGTCAAGCGAAGCAGCAATACTGTGGTGAATGCGCGCCGTGTCCACCGCTACCTCCATGTTCGCCACCGCCGGTCTATAGCCCGATTGATACACAGGAAATTCCGCCTGCTTATCCCGGACCACATGATGGAGGAAAAGGTTAACAAATTTCTCTTTCCAGTTCTCCTTTCTTCCGTTATACTAGAAACTGTGTAATTGGTGTAATAACTTAACAGAGATCGGATGTCTGATACAAGAATTCAAAAGATGTCACTGTTAGAATATCTGTTAAAGTTCAAACAGGCCGTGCGTCTCTTACGCTACGGCTTTTTGTTTTTACCTTATTACTTTGACTCATTGTTTTACTTTTACTTACTATTGAGAACAGTTAGGAGTGATCTTTTTGAAACTAAGTCGCAGCCAATGGGCTGATTTTTCCTTGCTTTTAGTTACCGCTGTTTGGGGTTCAACCTTTGTCATCGTCCAAATAGCCATTGATGATCTCCCGCCGCTTCCCTTCCTAGCCATTCGCTTCTTCCTCGCGTTCGTTAGCTTGTTACCTTTTCTCTACTTCCAAAAAGCACATATTTCTAAAAGCACCCTACTTAAAGGATTGGCCTTAGGGGTCTTTCTGTTCTCTGGTTATGCTTGGCAAACCTTCGGGCTTCAATTCACGACCGCTTCCAACGCTGGTTTTATCACCGGGCTCTCCGTCGTCTTTGTCCCGGCTTTAGTCACCATAACGACACGAAAACTTCCAAGTCGTGGCTTAATCCTTGGCATTTCGTGCGCAATTATCGGTCTTGCCTTCCTCACTCTAGGGGATCGTTTTCAGCTTAACAAGGGTGACCTCATGGTGCTTATCGGCGCCATCAGCTTTGCCTTACACATTTTCTTCGTCGGGCGTTATTCCCCTCAGACCAATTCTACAGTTTTAGCCAGTACGCAAATATTAACGGTAAGCGTTTTGAGCGCTGTTTTCTCATTGTTTGTACCTCAACCAATGATGCACTTTAGCTCCAATGTCTGGGTTGCCTTACTGCTTACTGCTATTCCCGCAACCTCACTTGCATTCTTTGTTCAAACCAAAATGCAACAATTCACCACCGCTACCCATACCGCTCTCATATTTTCGATGGAACCCGTTTTTGCAGCTCTTTCGGCCTTTTTATTAATCGGTGAACTTTTAACACCTAGAGGATTCCTTGGCGCTTTGCTAGTCTTAGCGGGCATGCTAATTGCCGAGTTTACAGATAGTAAACCGAAAGCCTCTGACACCAAGGGCAGCGTATCGTCTTTGTCTTAGGATTCTTCTGTGGAGATTTGTCAAAGGCTCAGAGAACGATAGATCGTTAGAATAAATAGCAGATAGAAGACTCCTCCAATCAGGAGGGTTGTCGGGTAGATCACGCCTTTGCGGCGCAGGGAAATGTATGGAATCGTCGCAGCACAAAGAGCAAGAAGTGCACTCGATAAGGCCAAGGTATCTAGTTTCCACGGTGTAAGCGCAATTCCGATCGCCGGAATGATAGAACTCTGAAACACCATAGCTCCGGTCAAATTACCCATGGCTAACGTGTCTTTGCCTCGACGAATCCAAAGCACGCTATTAAACTTCTCAGGCAATTCTGTGGCAATCGGTGTGATAATTAAGGAAAGCACAAACACAGGTATTCCGATAGCCAACGCAATCGGCTGTACTGCGTTCACGAAGCCATGCGCCCCAATCACTATTGCGAATAGGGCAACTATAATTTGTACTAAAATTTTACTCAATCTCGGATTTTGAGCCTGCCTCGCTATGTAAAGCGGGGCTAGTTTTTCGTGTTTACACTTATTCTTACAGTCACGCAAAATCTGGATTACATAGATGGCATAGGCTAAAACCAACGCCACTGCCACGCCATTCTTAAGGGCTTGACTGGATAAAAATGATGCAAATATTGCCATTGTAAAAACTATCAAGAAAAATTTTAAATCCCGTCGAACGACACTCGCCTCCAATAAAAGGGGGCGATTTTTGCGACGAAATATCAGTGCTGAAAACCCAGCGATAAAGAAAGCAAGAGTCGCCAGCATGAAGGGCGCACCAAGAATAGCTCCAATGCCAATTTCTGCCCCTATAGTGCTTTTTCCCATACCAAAAATTGCAATAATGGGCACCATGGTCTCAGGTAAGGCTGTCCCTACTGCTGCTAGAATACTCCCGACCGCTCCATCTCCCAGCTTCAGCCGTTGCCCCAACCACTCAATCCCATTGGTGAACGCTTCCGCTCCAATCAGAATGACTCCTAAACTCACAAGCAGCACCGCTATATCTATCAAGCTTTCCTCTCCCTTCTTCTCGCATATCTCCATCGACCAATAGGACTATTCATTAGTCACTCTAAATATACGAGAGCGGGATTTTTTTATGATAGAAGTTAGGGAACTTACGATTTTGGAAAACAATAAAGCCGTCCACTGACTTAGATCAGTGAACGGCTTTATTCATTTAGTTTCTGCTTGTACTATTAAGATTCGTTAAATCCAGTAGCAGAAAAATCCTTTTTGGAATGAATAAGTGCTAAAATTTCAATATTATCTAGGTTGATCTGATAAATTATTCGATACGAATAAATCAAGAGTTCTCTAATTCTATCTTCATTTCGTTCGGGGACTATTCTGCCCATATAAGGAAATATATCTAATTTGTCTGACTTGTCAACAATAGTAGCTACTACTCTTTGTGCATAATAGGTTGAATCCTTTGCAATAAACTCATATATTTGCTTTAAATCATGAGTCGAAGGCTTTGACCATCTTACCATGATTCAATTTGTATCTTAAGGTCATGGGTTGTAATCGTTAAACCATTTTGAACTGCTTCCTGTCCTCTTTTAATTTTATCCATTACAAATAAGCGGTACATGATGTCGTCGAGATCGACCGAATCAGGCAATCTTGATATGGCATCAAGCGCTTCTTGCTTTATTGTCTGCATAATTACCCCCCCTTGAGTCCTTATAAGAAATTAAAGTATCACTGAGTCTATTTTACCTAGAAGAGCGTACTTAAGCAAGACTTTTACATGTTTCCTATTAGTCTACGAGTTTGTGGTGCATGGCTTAGCATACATGATGTTTGATTGCCATATAGTGAAGGCCTTATAAAGCGTGTGTTTTATATTACACCGAAAGAGTAATCTAAATCACAGAATTAAAATTGAAATAGTTTTAAACTAACATTAACAATATTCACTTAAAGGGGGAATTATCTATGAAACATCCAATTAAAGCGATTATCGCCTTATTACTCCGACTCTATTTAGGGTATGCGTTCTTAATGGCTGGTATCGGGAAATGGCAATCTGGCTTTAATGGTAAAGCAGTGAGCGGATTCTTAAAAGGTGGCCTTTCGAAAACAAGTGATGCTCTCCTTGCAACTCAAGGTGCAGAAGCTGCCGCCCACCCAAGTGTGTCCGATACTTGGGGCTGGATTATCAGTAATATTCTTCTCCCCAACGCAGAAGTCTTAGCTTTCTTGGTTAAAAGTGGAGAGGTTCTGATAGGACTTGGGCTCATCTTAGGTTGTTTCACAACTCTGGCCGCCATCTTTGGGATGACAATGAACTTTGCTTTCTTATTGACCGGTACGGTTTCGACCAATCCTCAAATGGTTCTCGGATTCCTGGCGATCATTGTAATGGGTGCAGCTTCCTATGAAATTGGTCTTGATCGTTTCTTCATGAAGAAGCTCACCATAATGTTTCCACGCTTGAGTAAAGGTTGGCTTCGTACTCCGTTCCCAGTAGAAAAATAAGATAGATTATACTACAACCGATTACGTCGAATTGACGAATCGAGATAATAAAAGCCGGGATCCATTAATAATAATGGATTCCCGGCACTTTCTTTTTCCCCTCAAAAATCAATAATGAACCCTCAGACGTTCCGTTCTCAGTTCGTCGTTTTCCTTTCCCTCGACCCTAGCTAGGAACGCAGTGTGACACAGCGCGAGGTCTTTACGTTAGCAGATTAGCAAACTTCCGTGTAAGCGACCGACCCCAGATACGGGGCTGAGCACAGGACCTTCTGCGCGAAAGTATTCGTTAAGGGTTGTGCGCTTTCGGCGAAACCCTCCACCGGAGGCTTTCGTGTGCGAAGCCGCCAACTGAGCCAAGGATGGCGAATTTGGCGGGGACCCCGTTCCCCATAGACAGGAGCTTACACGGTTAGTTTGCTCTGCGTCGTAAGCACTGAGCGTTGTGTCACACAAGTTCCCCTAAAATCTCTTCAAGCGCTTCATTCAACTCTTTCTTCCCGACCCCAGTCTGCGCTGAAAAAGGAAGAATTAGTGACACATCAGGAATATCTAAGGCCTTAGCAATAACTTTCAAGTGCTTCTGCCACTGTCCACGGGCAATTTTATCTACTTTCGTGGCCACAACCATCGTGGGAACCTGCATACTGCGTAGCCACTGCTGCATTTCAATATCTTCAATACTCGGAGCATGGCGAATATCGACAATTTGAATCACCGCACGCAAGGGCTCTCGCTTCTTAAGATACGATTCCATCATAGGACCCCATTGCGCATTAACTGTTTTAGCGACTTTTGCATAGCCGTAACCCGGCAAATCCACCAGGAACCACTGATCATTAACTCCGTAAAAATTTAAAGTTTGGGTTTTTCCGGGAGTATTTCCAGTCCGCGCTAGGTTGCGCCGCCCCAGAAAACTGTTAATCAGAGAGGACTTGCCCACATTTGAACGTCCTGCCATCGCAATCTCTGGCAACCCTCCGACAGGATATTGTTCGTATTTTACAGCAGATGCCACATATTCGGCCTTGCGAATAACTATCAAGGTTTCACCATCTTTCAAAAATATAAAAGTTTGGTGGGCAATTTATGAATTGCCCTTGGTCTTCATCCTCGTAGTCTCTCAGGCCAGAGGGGGTAATCGTTCTAATTTGGCACGACTGGCCTTTCCACGGGTCTTGGATCTGCATTTGGGATTCTTCCTTGGGTATAATCGGATTTTACAAGAGCATCTTTCTGTGCTTTATCCGAATAGGCTAGGGGTAGGAGAGCAAGCTTCAAGACTTCTTCAATCCGGCTCACAAAGTGAAATTCCATGACTTTACGAACCTTCTCTGGTACATCTTCATCAACGTCTTTGCGGTTTTCCTCAGGGAGTATCACGACTTTGATGCCGGCTCGATGGGCTGCTAGGACTTTTTCTTTAACGCCACCGATAGGCAAGACGTTACCGCGCAAGGTGATTTCCCCCGTCATCGCTAGATCGGACCGTACGGAGCGCTTAGCTAGGGCTGAGGCCATCGCAGTGGCCATCGTAACGCCTGCTGAAGGGCCGTCTTTAGGCGTCGCGCCTTCTGGGACGTGGATGTGAAGGTCGGTTCGATCATAAAAGTCTTCTTCAATTCCTAGGCTAAGAGCATACGCTCGTACAAAGGTCCAAGCCGCTTGAGCCGATTCCTTCATGACGTCCCCAAGCTGACCGGTTAAGGTCAATTTCCCTTTTCCCGGCAAGGGGGTGACTTCTACGGTTAGGACGACTCCGCCAACTTCTGTGAAAGCGAGCCCCGTGACTGCCCCGATTTCTGGAGCCTTGGCTGCCACTTGGAAATGAAAGCGAGGTTTACCGAGAGCCGACTCTACATCTTCATGGGTCAGCAGGTGTGGTTCCCATTCTTTTTTCACCCAACGGATAGCGATTTTTCGGCATAAATTAGCGACTTGCCTCTCCAGACCCCGTACACCCGACTCCCGCGTGTACCCCTGAATCAGTTTAAGCAAGACTTCCTCATCCAGTTGCAAGACTTCTTTGTTCAGTCCGTGGGCTTCCATCTGCTTGGGAATGAGATAGCGCATCGCAATATTAACCTTTTCATCTTCTGTATACCCACTCAGGGTAATGACCTCCATCCGGTCTAAAAGCGGACGGGGGATCGAGTGCAAGGTATTCGCTGTAAGCACAAAAAGAGTTTGAGATAGATCAAAGGGGAGTTCTAGATAATGATCGGTGAAGGTACTGTTCTGCTCAGGATCTAAGACCTCTAAAAGTGCGGAGGCTGGGTCTCCACGGAAATCTGAGGTCATCTTATCAATCTCATCTAAGAGGAACACGGAATTACGGGTTCCGGCTGTCCGAACACCCTGGATGATCCGTCCAGGTAAAGCCCCAATATAGGTCCTGCGGTGTCCCCGAATCTCAGCCTCATCACGCAAGCCACCTAAGGACATGCGCACGAATTTGCGATTCAAGGCCCTGGAAATGGATTTGGCTAAGGACGTCTTGCCAACTCCCGGCGGACCGACTAAGCATAGAATGGGGCTTTTCATTTTGGGGGTGAGTTTACGGATTGCCAAAAACTCTAATATGCGTTCTTTGACTTTTTCCAGACCATAGTGATCCTCGTTCAAAATATCCTCGGCCTTTTGTAAGTCAATTTTATCCTTGGAGATTTTCGTCCAAGGAAGGGCTAGGATCCAGTCTAAGTAAGTACGTACCACCGTGCCTTCCGCTGAAGAGGGGGGCATTTTCTCTAAACGATCAACTTCTTTAAGTGCTTTTTGGTCAACCTCTTTGGGCAGCTTGGCTTTGGCGATTTTCTCACGGAATTCTTCAGCCTCAGCTAGACGCTCATCTTTTTCGCCCAGTTCCTTTTGAATGGCTTTCATCTGTTCGCGCAAATAGTATTCCTTTTGTGCTTTATCCATCTGCTTACGCACTCTTTGTCCAATGCGTCGTTCCAGTTCAAGAATCTCGATTTCCCGCATGATAAGTTCCGTTAAGCGTTCCAAACGGAGTTCGACCGTCATGGCTTCTAAGATGGTTTGCTTATCCGGTACTTTAAGGTTTAGGTGGGAAGCAACGATGTCCGCCAATTGACCGGGCTCATCCACCGCTAAAACCGTTCCTATGGTTTCGAGAGGTACCCGTTTACCCAGTTTGGCATATTCCTCAAACTGATGGGTCATTCCCCGGATTAAGGTTTCGATCTCCGGTGTGCGTGATTTTTTCTCCTCCGTAAATTCTTCAACTCGTACCTTGAAATACCGTTCTTCATCTAAGAATTCGAGTACACGGCCACGCGAAATCCCTTCCACTAAGACACGCATGGTGCCTCCTGGGAGTTTTAAGAGCTGCTTTATCTCAGCAACGGTACCCATTTCGTACATATCCTCAGCAACCGGCGAATCAATCTCTGTTTCTTTCTGAGAGGCTAAGAGAATAATTCGATCGCCGAGCATGGCCTCCTCGATCGCAGCCATGGAACGTTCCCTACCCACATCTAAATGAATAACCATATACGGAAAAACTAAAATCCCACGTAACGGGAGTAATGGTAATTCGCGTTCTTTAGTCACTAAAAATCCCCCCTGTTAATATTAAAAACTAAGCATTGTATTCGTTAAGTGATGTTGTCGTCAAAGTGCGAACACTCGGATGAATGCCTAGCTTAGTGTAATAAAAAAGCACACTAAATATAGTGTGCCAAACTTATCTTGAACTATTCTAACATGTTTTGCCCCGTTCAGGCAAATTCGCAACAACGTTCGTGACGACTCTATTAACTGCAAAATCCAAGCGATTCAAGACTTCTTCAAGTGGTGGACGCATCTCAGTTTTTTCAAGATTGATTTCTGAGGGTATTGCCAACTCTAAAACTTGGGTAAGCTCTTCCACTGGAATAATTTTGATTTCTTCGCTTAATTCTGCAAAACGTTCTTGCCAGTTCTCCTTCGGAATCAAAACCCGCCTGCATCCCGCTTGTTTAGCAGCTTCAATCTTAGCCGCCACACCTCCAACGGGTTTCACTCGTCCTCGGATGGATAGCTCTCCGGTCATAGCTAAATAATTATCTACCTTTTGCTGACGAATTGCAGAAATCGTGGCCGTGGCAATGGCAATTCCCGCTGATGGACCATCGAGGGGAACGCCACCTGGAAAGTTGACGTGTATGTCATAATTTCGAGGTTCAATTTTCATTTGCCGTCTTAAAACGGTTAGGACATTTTCTACAGAGCTGCGAGCCATGCTCTTACGCCGTATCTTCTTCCCTTCGCTCCCTTGTTCTTCTTCTTCGACAATCCCCGTGACTAACAGGACACCTGTGCCCGGTGTGACCGGAAGGGCGGTCACTTCCAACTCGAGCAGCATCCCCATATTTGGCCCATAAACAGCCAGACCATTAACTGACCCGACGCTGGCCTCAAGGGGCACTTTTCGATCCGGGCGAGGTGCATATTGTCCGGTTGTGACAACCCATTCTACAATTTCAACGTCAACCTGAGGTAGCTGGTCAGTTAAAGCAACTCCTGCGGCGAGTTGTACCATATTGACGGCCTCCCGACCATTCGAGGCAAATTGTTTGATGACATTGATTGCAGCCGGAGTAATGGGCATGTCCATCTTTGCTGCAGCGACACGGGCTATTTCCGAGATTTCCGTGGGAAGCAACCCTCGGAAGTACACCTCCATGCACCGAGAGCGGATCGCGGGTGGAATTTGTTCTGGACTTCGGGTGGTCGCCCCCACCAGACGGAAATCCGCAGGAAGGCCATTTTGAAAAATATCGTGGATGTGTGGAGGAATATTGAGGTCTTCCGAGCTATAATAAGCGCTTTCAAGAATCACTTTGCGATCCTCTAAGACTTTTAAGAGCTTGTTAATCTGAATCGGATGGAGTTCTCCGATTTCATCGATAAAGAGGATTCCACCGTGTGCTTTCGTGACCGCCCCTTGTTTTGGTTGAGGAATTCCCGCTAAGCCCATGGCTCCTGCTCCTTGGTAAATCGGATCATGAACCGAGCCAATCAAGGGATCAGCGATTCCTCGCTCATCAAAACGTGCAGTCGCCCCGTCGATTTCTGTGAAATGGGCATTTTCTTTAAAAGGGGATAGGGGATTTTTCTTAGCTTCTTCTAAGATTAAGCGGGCGGCAGCCGTCTTGCCGACCCCGGGAGATCCATAAATCAGCACGTGCTGTGGGTTAGGACCGCATAAAGCGGCTCGCAAGGCTTTGATTCCCTCTTGTTGCCCGATGATCTCCTCAAAATGAAGGGGACGAGTTTTTTCAGATAAAGGGGTGGTTAAAGCAATCTTGCGCATTTTCTGTAATTTATCGAGTTCCTTACGTGACTCCCGTTCAACGGATATTTTGTTTCCTTGTTGGGACTTGAGCATTCCCCAAAAATAAAGCCCAATAACGATCGCGAAAATTAACTGAACTACCATTACGACGCCGCTGAGTCCAATCATATCTCTGTTCCTCCCTGTCCTGAGCAATCTCACTTGTGTTAGTATTGCCACAAGGTGGAAATTAAAACATGAACTCATTTGGCATTAAAGAAATGGGATGACCAAGTGAAGTCTAGAAAATTTTCGCGAGGTCCGCATTATTGGTGACTTTACGCTAATTTATGGTTGAACCGCAGTTAAAAGCGTCATAAAAGAACCGTTACTTAACACGTAAAAAAAACACCGGACAAGCTCCATGCTAATCCGGTGTCTCGATCCAATTTTTTATATCTGTACTGTAAGTGTGTTAAAAGGACCGTCCCTTTAACACGCGGACCCTGTTCCTCGAAGCTTGATGAGCTTCGAACACGAACTACAGACCCTCTAACGTTCGAACCTCGAACCTCGAGCATCGAACCTCGCTTACGCTGATTCTTCCTTCTTGCTTTTTTTGACGGGTTTATCCGCTACCACGAGAAGGGGTTCTTCTTTCTTCATGACTACGTCCTGGGTGACAACACATTTCGTAACATCATTGCGCGAGGGTAAATCATACATCACGTTCAGCATGATATCCTCCACAATAGCCCTTAAGCCCCGTGCGCCCGTATTGCGACGGATCGCTTCAGTGGCAATCGAAGCGAGTGCCGCTTCTTTGAACTCTAAGGTTACACCGTCGATCTCCATCAATTTCTGGTATTGCTTGACCAAGGCATTCTTAGGTTCTGTCAAGATGCGTACTAAAGCTGCTTCATCCAATGCCTCAAGCGTTACAATTACAGGTAAACGGCCTACAAACTCTGGGATTAGACCAAATTTTTGAAGGTCTGCCGGCAAAATATCTTTTAAAACTTCTCCGACATTCAAATTGGTTTTGTTTTGAATCGTTGCCCCAAAGCCCATAGTCTTTTGTCCTGAGCGGTTTTGAATGATTTTTTCAATCCCATCAAACGCTCCGCCCACAATAAAGAGAATATTCGTGGTATCCAACTGGATAAATTCCTGATGAGGATGTTTGCGTCCACCTTGAGGGGGCACGCTAGCAACCGTTCCTTCAAGGATTTTCAGTAAGGCCTGCTGAACGCCTTCTCCAGAAACATCCCGGGTAATGGAAGGGTTTTCTGACTTACGGGCAATCTTATCGATTTCATCGATGTAGACGATACCCTTTTCCGCTTTTTCCACGTCATAATCCGCAGCTTGAATTAATTTGAGGAGAATATTTTCTACATCCTCACCTACGTACCCTGCTTCTGTAAGTGATGTGGCATCGGCTATAGCGAAGGGAACATTAAGAACTTTAGCTAGCGTCGAGGCCAGCAAAGTCTTTCCTGAACCGGTGGGTCCCAGCATAATGATGTTTGACTTTTGCAGTTCTACATCATCAATTTTCATGCCTAGGTTAATTCGCTTATAGTGGTTGTATACGGCTACTGAAAGTGCCTTTTTCGCTTGATCTTGGCCAATCACATATTGATCAATTATCGCGCGAATTTCCTTGGGTTTCAGAATTTCTCCAATTTCAACGCCCAAGTCGTCTGTTAGCTCTTCCTCAATAATCTCATTGCAGAGTTCAATACATTCATCACAAATGTAAACACCTGGACCAGCAACCAATTTCTTGACTTGCTCCTGGGTTTTACCGCAAAAAGAACATTTTAGTTGATTCTTGTCATCGGTGTACTTTGCCATTCTCTCACCTCTATACCTCAGAATTTCCCTCACGTCGTTGGCTTATGAGTTTTGCTCTACTAAAAAGGTGACCGTCTTCTCACTGATCAAGCTTTTTTTATAGAATTCAAGGTCTCCACGCGCCATGAGGGACTGCTTGAGTAATTTTGCGTCTTGTTTATGACGCTCAGCAAGTTTTTGGATCTCTTCATCTACTTCGTCTTCGGTAACCTGAATTCCTTCTGTCTTGGCAATAGCTTCTAAAACTAAATCTGATTTAACGCTTTCCACGGCTTGAGGACGCAGTCGCTCTAGCATAACTTCCTCTGTCGAGTTGGTATACTGATAATACTGCTCAATTGTCATTCCCTGCTGAGCTAGATTACGCTTTAAATCCTCGACTAAAACTTTGATTCGTTCAGTAAACATGACTTCAGGAATTTCGACGCTAGCATTGTCTACCACTTTTGAAATGACCGCTTTAAGATGGTTTTCTTTCGCTTTCATTTCACCGTGCTGTAATAATTTATTCCGTAAGTCCGTTTTCAATTCATCAAGTGTCTCAAATTCACTGACATCTTTGGCAAATTCATCATCGAGTACCGAAAATTCTTTACGTTGGATTTTTTTGATATCCGTTGTAAAAACAGCTTCTTTTCCTGCCAGCTCTTCACTATGATATTCAACTGGGAAGGTAACGTTGACATTCAACTGTTGTCCGATTTCAGCCCCAAGTAAACCTTCTTCAAAACCAGGAATGAAGGTACCGGAACCAATAATTATTTCGTAGTTCTCCGCTTTACCACCTGGGAAAGCAACCTCGTCGATAAAGCCTTCAAAATCAATGGTTACGGTATCCTCGTTTTCTACCTTGCCTTCTTCTAGGGTTAGGAGACGGGCGTGTTGTTGCTGTTTATTTTTCAGTTCTTCGAGCACTTGATCGTCTGTTACGCTGGCTGCATCTTGTTCAATATGTAGTCCAAGATACTCTCCTAGTTCAACGTCTGGCTTGACGCTTACTTTTGCTTTGAAAATAAGATCTTTTCCCTCTTCGATTTGGACTAAGTCAACTGACGGTCGATCGATCGGATCAATGCCACTTTCAATCACCGCTTCAGCATATGCTGGCCCAATCAAATGATCCAACGCTTCGTCATAGAGGGCTTCCTTGCCCACATGAAGTTCCACCATCTTACGTGGTGCTTTACCTTTACGGAACCCAGGGACATTTACTTTTTTAGCCAAAGTCTTGGCAGCTTGGTTCACCGCTTGGACAAATTTTTCTGATTCGACGGTCACTTCCAAGGCTACAACATTTTTTTCAACTTTTTCAACTGAGACTGACATATATTCTCCCCCTTAAAACACTTTTACTCTATGTGCAAGGCAACGCGCTCGGGTACTTTAGTTAGTCTTACCGAATAAATGAGACTACAAACCCGTGCTTAAGCCAAATACATCAAATTAATCCTTGCAAAATCGACAATAAATTCACAATCCTATGATTAATCTAAGGGGGAACATTTCGTTCCCCCTTAACTAGTCAGTTTATCATCGAGAATCGTGAAGGTCTTAGTCAATAAATTTACTCACCAATTATACCAGACTTAGTCTTTCTAATCAAATTGAAGGAACTAGCCTTTTCTAGCCTCGCTTTCAGGCGACCTCTCATCAAACGTAATAACTCTTAGCATTCAGGGTACAATAATCATCATATTACCCTAGAATCCTTCAATCACAAACCTCCCTTTGTCCCTCACCACCATTGACACTACCACGAGTGAACTCGTTCAACGGGGGTACCACTCCCACTTGTAGAAGTGGGAATCTCACGATTGGATTAATCTAGGGCCTGTACCTGCACATTCTAATAACGTTATATTAAAGTAACTCTTGGCTGGCGAGACGTTTTCAGGCGCTGGCTTGGAAGGGAGAAGAGACTAAAATATGGCCATTACCGTGATTAGAACCTTAATTCTATACGCGTTGGTAATCATTGCGCTTCGGGTGATGGGGAAAAGAGAAATCGGTCAATTGCAGCCTTTTGAGCTGGTTGTGATTCTTATGATCTCCGACCTCGCTGTCGTCCCCAGTGAGAGTATAGGTATTCCGCTCCTTAGCGGCATCCTCCCCATCCTTGTTCTCTTATCAGCAAGTATGACCTTGGCTTGGATCACTTTAAAGAGTGAAAAGGCACGCGCAATAATTTGTGGGACCCCAAGTATTCTCATTCGCCAAGGAATCATTGACGAAGCAGAACTGAAGAAAAACTGCTTTAATCTCACGGATCTGCTCGAAGAACTTCGTATTAAGAACGTACCTAACATCGCTGATGTTGAATATGCCGTTCTAGAAAACAACGGAAATCTAAGCGTGTTTCCCAAAGCACAGAAACGACCCACGATTCCTCAGGATTTTAATTTAACACCCCCTTACGAAGGTCTACCGCTCCCCCTGATCATGGATGGTAAATTAAACAGTGAGAACCTTCGGCAAAGTAATAAGGATCTGAGCTGGTTAAAAAGCGAGCTTAAAAAACATACCATAGATAACATCGAAGATGTTCTCATCGCAAGCCTAGACTCTGCTGGGTTACTCTTCGCACAAGCGAAACATCGAAAGTGAAGCATCTAAACCTGGATAGTAGAGGTGAAAGCCGTTGCGCACCCTGATAATTATTATAAGCTTTGTCATTATTTTATTTGGAGGTTCTGTTGGTTCTTATCGGTTTGTTGAGACAAGGACTCAAACAATGGGGGTTCTGCTGGAGTCAGTCGAAGACTCCATCACCCTTCAGAAATGGGAGGAAGCTCAAAAAAAATTAACTGTTGCTCAACAAAAATGGAGAAATGACAACACCTGGTGGAGCATTTTTCTCGATCATTATCAGATCGATAACATCGATATCAACATGAGGCGATTGGAAAAATTCATTAGTATCCAAGATTTTTCACAATCGATTGGAGAAATAACGACCTTAAAACTCCATTTTGAACATATTTCCGACGCTGAACTGTTCACAATAAATAATATCTTTTAGCGGGCCTCCTGCAGTCGCAGTGTCAGACTGAAATTCAGAATAGCACCTTTATTTCTTTTTGTGAACTTAAAAGAAATAAAAGTGCTAATTACTTGTTTATTATTTCATATTAGACTAATTTAGCAAATACAATACATGATTCTCCTTTTGCTCTTTGAATTCTTCGCTAAAAAAATCCGCCTGACAACCGATGTCAAGCGGACTCTACATTCTTGAAGTGGTGCGGGAAACAGGACTTGAACCTGCACGGTTACCCGCTGGAACCTAAATCCAGTGCGTCTGCCAGTTCCGCCATTCCCGCATGATGATAATTGTTGCAACAGAAGGAATAATACCACAGATTTTGCAATATGACAAGTACTTGTTATAACTAAAAGATTTCAACTTATGCCACTTATACCATCTTATGCCATCAGCCAGAAATACTCAAAGATCATTATCAGCAAATCGATGACAACTAAGGCTAGTAAATTTCTTAACCAGTCGATCGGGTATCTCCAATGATAAAACAGGATGTTGAAAATGACAAGGAACGCTGAGCAGATGGCCCAACGTATATAAAGGTCGGGGTTTTGAGAAAACAGATGGATAAACCATATCACAGGCAAAAACAGAAATACACTCATGAAGGTAATCATGGTATATCCTATAAAGCGGCGAAGGTCGTTAGCATCTGGCTTAACTTTACTCACCGTTCTCCCCCCTCGCTCTCGTCAGATTCTATAATATTAGTATACTACGATTTATTCTACTTGGGAAAAAAACTGCTTGAAGTAGGGGCACGATGCACTGATGCATCATGCCCCTACTTCGTGGAAAGAGAAAAGCGGCTCAGTCGAGCCGCTTTGCAGGCTTCGGGGTACATCCGGCAGGGTTGGGGTGAGAAAACGCGCTGTAGGCCGTTTTAGGGCGTTTGGCGGGGTGTTTAGCGGATG
>CAKMJS010000108.1 GCA_927405585.1 uncultured Desulfosporosinus sp. | reverse complement strand
GCCGGCCGGTGCCTCTGGACTTGCCATTTGGGCCCCAAGGGCTGATGGGTATGAAAATCCTGCGTTTCCGTGTGACCATCCTCTCTGGGTGGGACCGATCGGATACATGGGATCAAAAGCAGCTAGGAATATAAGTACAAGCAACGGGAGCTGTGAGAAGTTCAGCGAGTTTTGCCACAAAACCAGTGGACTTGGTATCGACCACTCCGCGGCCAGAGACTATCACAGGTTTTTTAGCTGAGAAAAGGATTTCAGCCGCTTTATCGAGCGATTCTACGGCACCACAGCCGCGATTGTCGACACGGTATTGATGGGGCTCTAAGATTTGTTCTTCAATCTCGCCATAAAAGTAATCGCGTGGGATATCATAAAGGACGGGGCCACGTTCTGCATAAGCAATGCGGAAGGCGGTTCTTAAGCAATCAGCGGCACGCTTTGGATGAGGAACTTGGATGGTTGCTTTTGTGATCGCTTTGAAAATTTGAACTGTATCCGCCTCTTGGAAACCATCCCAACCAACGGTAGGAGTACCAGCAGATGGACAAATAATAACCATCGGAGTATGGGCCGAGTTAGCAGCAGCAACGGAGGTGACCATATTGGTGATTCCTGGACCGTTTTGTCCAATGATGACTCCACATTTACCGGTTACGCGGCAGAAAGCATCTTCCATATGACCGGCTGATTGCTCATGACGGACTGGGATGAACTCAATCCCAGCCGTAGGGAACAAATCCAAGAGATCCATAAATGCGGATCCGAGAATACCCGTTACATGCTCTACTCCTTCTGCTAATAGAGTTTCCACGATGGCTTCACTGGGAGTCATTCTAACTTTTGCCATTCTCATTAATCCTCCTCATATTCTTTACTGACGCAAACAGTACCGTACGTAAGAACGTCACGACGTACGTACCAGTTAATTTATTTATACTATATGATTACCCATAATAGAAGTCAATGCTAAAGTAATATTTTGTCTATAAAGAATTGTAATGCCCGAGTGATGTTTTGACCCTAGCTGGAAAAAGAATCGGGTATTAATTCTTGCGAATTAATACCCGATTCTTTAAATAGTAATCGAATCACGATCAACTATCCTAGCGACCTACCCCGTTAAAATTACTATGACGCGACATTTGAATATTCACCGAATATTTATCCGCTCGGAAGATCGTATTAACAAACTCAATCAGTACACCTTCGGGATCCCGAGTCAGTCTCTCGATGACAAGTACGCTGGAATTTTTAGATATCCCCAACAAGGCAGCATCTTCCTTTGAAGGTTTATTACTCGTGACGGTTTGTTCAGCCGTCCATGGTGTGATCCCGAGATTAGCTTCTAATAACTTATAAATATTTGTATCATTTAAATTATAGTTCGCTAATTTAAGTCCAACTCCTACTTCAAAACACTTTCGCTCTATGGCAATTATTTTGTCGTCTGCAGACCTCAATCGTTCAATCACGTAGAATTCTTGTCCGCCAAACATATCTGTTATAAATTGAGGCGAAGACTTAATTTCTTTAGAAAGTAACTTGGCCCCTGGTTTCATTCCTGCACGTGCAATTGTTTCTGAGAATGTACTTATATTCCCTAACCATTGTTCTTGGACTGGCCTCAAGCAAACAAACGTCCCTTTACCGTGTCTTTTTTCAACGACACCTTCTCGATCTAATGCCGCAACCGCCTCACGGACAGTTGTTCTGCTGACAGAGAAAATATCCATAAGTTCCCTTTCACTGGGTATCTTCCCTTCTAACTTTCCAAGCCGAATCTCCTCATTAAGACAATCCTTTATTTGAACATGTAATGGCATTTGGCTTTTAGGATTTATCTCCAATTTTATCGCTCCACTCCATTGTTTTAGTTTTAGATTGTTTTAGTTATAACATCATAACGTCATGATGTGTATACCTTTGCTAAATATAGTATATCTAGCGTGAATAGTCAATTGGCTTTGTCCAATCTGATAAGAATATACGATTTTGCCTACTTTCAGACTTACATTAATATTTTTGAACCTTTATATCCTCAAATCGTCTACTATACCACAGCCCTGCAACGATTAGAAGAATAACACTTGCACTACTATAGCTATAGATTAGCCCATTTTCTAAACCTATAATTAGGTAGCTAATCAAGGGACCCAATGCTGCTCCTAAATCTCCAGCAATAGAATAGACCGTCATTACAGAGATCGTTGAATTACTATCTTTAGCCGTATCAGAGGCTAGGGAGTCCATTAATGTCGTCAGAGAGGTTCCGCACAGCATCACAACAAGAATAACGATTATCCATAAGGCCATTGGAAGCTTGATCGGAACAAAACTAAAGGCAAGGGCAGCAATCACTAAAGAAGCCAAAAACAAAGGAAGACGCCCTTTAGGGCCGTCAGACCAACGTCCAAAGCTTATCGCCAAGAAGGGTTCCCAGGACCAACGTGCACCCTGAATGACTCCCGACAAAGCAACGGCACTAATCACTATGCCCCCTAGAACTAACCCTGAGGCAAAATGCTCCTTAATGACAAGACTCAACGTTGAGTTAATAAGACCTCTGAACAGCATATTTAGTAACAAGCCGGACAAAGCAACAATAATAACAGGCTTAATTAGTAAACCTCTATGAAATACTTTAGCACCTTGTTTCCCAGCAAAGTTGTTAACCGTATCATGGGAAACAAAGAAAAGTACTAATGGAATACCAAAAAACGCCAAACTGCCAAAAAATAAGCACATCTTGCTAAATCCTAAAATTACCGGTAGAAAGCCACCTAACAGCATACCAAACAAACTGCCTAGTCTATATAACCCATTATAGGTGCCCATTAATTGACCACGGTTATATTCTGTAGAATAGTTCGTAACGGTAAGTAGTCCACCTAGGCTAAGTAATGACCAAGCTATACCCCAGATACAGCGAAGAATAATCCATGACCATAGGTTATTAGCTAATCCATATCCTAGATTGGAAATGAGTGCGCAAATCACAGCTATGAGTAAGCCTTGGCGCAAAGAAATACGGTTGTACAACCAACCAATCAAAGGGTTGATTGGCAAGCGAATAAAACGATTAATGGAAAGTATAATACCTACTTCCCACAAAGAACCTAGACCTGCCTCTTTCCAATAAATTGGCAAGGCAATATATAACATTGAATCGGCGGCCAAGCATAAAGCAATCACTAAAGCAACGATTACAACAGGTTGTTTGGACGTGCTTTCTGAAGAATTCTGGATAGAATTCATGCAATAACCTCATTTTTCAATCGATTGTCTTGTCCTCACCCAAACCAAAAAACTCCTAGCATCGTATCATGCTGGAGTCTGTAACTAGCTCGATTAACCTAATAATTAATTGTATCATCGTAGCCTAACTCTTTCAATGGACGAATAAACTCATTTAGCACCAAGGGATAGCGCTCCCTTGGTGCTAAGTATCTAGAAGTAATTATTAGTTCTTTATATGATTCCCTTTCAAGATTTTTGAAGGATACTATTTCCTGTGCTAACTATAGATGATGCTCGTGACAGGTAATCAGATATTTACAAACTTTGTCGCGATGTTCTCGTAAAATGTTCTGTCGTGCTCTACAAACAAAATCGTCGGTTGGTATTCAAGTAACAGCAAAAAACTACGGGTTCTTTGCGTACTAATTCTCCAATATTTACTTGGAGTTTTTTTTCTTTGCAGAATATATAATCAGATACGCAGTCATTAAGATTTTTGCTAAGATAACCAAACTAGTCTATTTAGATTAAAATAATTATTTATTTTATCGGCATAAACTGGAAGGAATTAACCGGCCCTCAGTTGAACTAATATCTGCTTAAGGTTAAATAGAAGTGTAGATTCAACGACTATAGTGGGTAAGGGTCTAATGCATTAAGCAATACAACAGTAGCAATTATTGAGGGGAGACAATAAGATGCTGGAAGAAAAAATGCTTGCCTCATTTAAAGACACTTCGAAGGTATTAATGATGGAAGACTCTGACTCTGATTCTGACTCTCACTCTGAATCTGAATCTGAAATTGAATCAAATAATATTATTACAAGGAGATCTTTCTTAAAAACATTTACAGGAACAGTGGCAGGTCTGTACTTTTTTGGTTTTTTCTCACAAAATAAAGTTTCAACAACATTAATGCCTCCTCAAGCTACTATAGTCATTGCGGACGAAGTCCAACCTCCCCAGCCTTCAATAATTAATAAGCCCTTTATTAATGCATTAAAACACATAGAGACTCCAACCTATGACCGCTCAGGTCAAGCTGTTCATCCGAGTGTAATCGATTTTAAAACAGAACATGGTCTTGAAACTTGGGGAGGCTTTCGTTATTGGATGGTACTTACCCCTTATCCACACTTCGATAGTGCCTTTGAAAATCCTAGTGTTCTAGTTAGCAAGGATGGACTGAACTGGATTAGCTCCCCAGGCATTAAAAATCCGGTAGCAGTAAAACCATCAGCCTCCTTAAATGGCAACTATAACTCTGACCCGGAATTAGTTTATGACCCGGATCGAAATGCATTAATCTTATACTGGCGAGAAAATTACCGGGATAATTATGAAAAAATATGGGCTATTATAATAAGTTCAAATCATAAGTTAAGCGATAAAATCCTCTGCCTAGTAAAGCCTTGGGACCGCCGAACTGGTTTAGTTCTATCCCCGACGATTTGGCGCAAAAGTGCTGAACTTTGGTATATGTGGACAACTGACGGAAATGTGACGATGCATTTGCATACATCGACAGATGGTTTAACCTGGAGTTCAGGACAACCTTGTAGTCTTCCCTGGAATACATGGAATGGTGGGTATATTCCTTGGCATATATCAGCTAAGCCCAATCACCTTAAACAAACAATCGATTTTTTAATCGCTGGATGGCCTAAAAATGGAACTATGAAAGATTCTCAATTGTTCTATGCGACTGCACCGATGTCTCAACCGAAAGAGCTTAGCATGCCTCTTAACGGACCATTACTTGTACCTAGCGGCGGTGAACAATGGGACAATGGTTTCATTTACCGCAGCGGCTTTGTTGTGGAACCTGGAGAATCGCCTAAATTTCGCATCTGGTATTCTGCCTGCTCGAAGGAAAAGTTTTGGTATATAGGATATACTGAAGGAACCTTGGATAATATCGTCAAAAGAGTAACAGACCGTTGAAATAATGAAATGTGGGGGGCGTTAATAGCCCCCTCTTTTCATCCCCGAAGGTGCACACTAATCCCCTCATGCACCTGAACAACTTAACCCTTTATGTCGTCACTCTGGTGGATTTTGATTCGGAATCAGTTAATTTAAGAGTCTGATTTAAGTCGTCAAGTTTGTGTAAACCTGATAGATCGTTTATACTCAATGAAGTAAGCCCACCCACTTCGAACTATTCAAGAATGACTTCGCAAGAATTTTGCGAGTCCATTCGATTATTTTGTCTTGAAACTATGGTGGACTAAAAGAACAAAGAAAGAGAGTTGAAATCCAATTGAAAATTAAAAAGCTTATCTATGTATTATCCATTGCCCTAATGATCACGATGGTAGGGTGTGGATCTGCTGCTACTAAAGATTTAACAATGGCAGACTTTACGCAAGCCTATACCGCTGCGGGAGTTACTGTAGATCCCGAGAAAAAAATCGAGTTTGCAACGGTGTATGCCAAAGATGGTATGCTATTATATATGGATGAAAAACCCGTTAAAATTTATGAATTCGCATCTAAGCAAGACTTCGATAAAGCCAAGAAAGAATTCAAATTTGTAGCCGATTGGCAAGTCAAAGGGTTATTCGCACTGGAAACGGCCAATGATAAAGCGAAAGAAATTTTCAAGAATGTAAAATAAGCAGTAATCCAAAGTAAGCCCCAAGCAGACGTGTTATGCTTGGGGCTTATTTTTGTGTTATCCTCAACTCTTTTAGTGAAACTGAACTTGCGTCTCTGCATTCTCAATTTTCGGTTCTGGGTACACTTTGTTGTTATCCGGGTCCATCCCCTCTTGAGGACCTATATGAGGTTCCGGAGCTAAAACTACTGAGGGATGTGCCAACCATTTAATCGAATAGGCAGTGACAACACCATATACAAAATTATTCCAGAGTGCGGAATAACCTGTTTTTGTGAGGTGGGGCTTGGCTGTGTAGAATCCGAGCCTGCAATATGACCATAAAGAATTTCAGTTTTTCCAGCTTTATAGATGAGGAGATTTGAGAGTACCATGGCGATTGTGCTCGAGAGCATTTTTCCTAAAAGTCCAACATTTCATCCATTTGAATTACAATTTCATAAAGGACTTCTTATTATAAAAATAACTCATGATTCCACTCCATAGTATTGTATAGATAATTGAGAAGTAAACCGAATCCAGAATATTACCTGACCATGGCATTATATAGTGAGTCGTCAACCACACATCTAAAGTTAATTGTTCTTTCGTGATCGTGTCTACTACTGGGATCACCCAAAGCGTCTTACGAACAATCTCTGACACAAAATACACAACGATCGAACTGCTTCCTAGCACTGCAAAGGGTTTAAATAAAGAATCGTATTTGATTATATCCATAATCAAATACAGTATCGCCACCATTAGATAAGAAATTCCGGCGGTCAATAGAACAAAAGAGCTGGACCATAAATTTTTATTAAAAGGAACCCACATATTAGCGCGGTATGCTAGGGCTACGGTTAGGATTCCAAAAATTGCTATACCTAAAACCTTGTATATTCTTTTATCTGAAGGATATATAAGTACTTGTCCAGCGACCGCACCAAACAGAGCTGACGCAACGGCAGGTAATGTACCTAAAATACCTTCGGGATCCCAGCTTGGTGTATACATATGCCCTTTCAGCCATTGAAGGTCGATATACTGAACCAAATTTCCATCCGGTTCTAAAATCCCCTTCCCAAACCCTGGGACATTCGTATAGTTCATTAACAAATAATAGCCAATAATAATCGCAAATGCCATTCCAAGTTGTACGGATGCTTGAATTAGCTTGTTTTTAACTGCATAGGTTATCACTAATATCAAGGTGCTTATGATAAGGTAGGTAACTGCAATTCGCTGTAGTACTCCGGGAATTCTAATACTTGAAAAGTCATACACTGGAAACCCATTTATTAATAATCCGAGACAAAATATTCCTACACTTCGTACGATGATATGAGCAAAAATGTTCAACGGTGAAACACCTTTTGCTAATCGTTGATTGATTGTATAGGGTACTACCATCCCCATGATTATGATAAAGAACGGAAATGCCAGATCTGCTACTGTATATCCATTCCAGAGCGCGTGTCTTAATTGTGGATATATTCTAGCTGGATTCCCGGGATTATCACATAACAGCATTAAGGCTATTGCTATTCCTCTAAATGCATCAATACACATTAATCGACCTGTCCCAGTATCTTCCGAGCTGTTTTTTAAATCCATTTTTTATTACCCCCAATAATCACAAGTGTTTAAGAATTTCATATCAAATACAATGATTACAAGGGTAGTTATAAAGTTGTCCCACAAAAAACCATGCATATATTTGATCAATTACGTCTGTATCAAATCTCTAATTAATAAAGATAGTTGCTGAATTATCGTATAAATCCACTTTGCAAACATGGTTACGATGGTTTCTATTAACCCTATAATCTTTAACACTCGTTCGGATAGATTAAGTCCAATGCTTACTTTAGAGAGCTGAGGATCAATGATTTCGCCGGAGTTCTCAGGGGATTCGGCGTTGACGGGTTCATTCGAGGGGTTTGTTGGCGGTAACTTAGACTTAACAGGGCGAATGAGCTGATCTTCGCTCCATGCAAACCCCTTCTCCTGCATAAATGCACTGCCTTTGTTAAAAAACATATGGCTGTCTGGATTATTCCAATCGTTCGTAACATCGACATGATACCACTGGTTATCAATTTGAACTAAGTTCCAGACGTGATTTTCCCATTCAGCGTTAGGTATAGAGGAGCTAGTTTCAGAAAGATTCCCAGCGATGATATAGCTTTTAATGCCTGCTAGATTCAACATTTTATACATAAGCATAGCGTACCCAGTACATACTGTTTTGCCAGTGGTCAAAGCGGTATAAGCTGTCCTTTGATTTAAGGTGAAGTCATAGGAAACATGATTAATCAACCAATCATGAAGGGCTTTTTCTTTGGCAACATCGCTCATATCTGAGGTTATTAACGTCGGAACTAGAGCCTTTACTTTTTCATCAATATAATCCTCTTGCTCTTTAGTCGTTAGGTAACCGACGGTGAACTCAAGAGTTGCTTTTATTGTCGTTCCTGCCACGTTATATCCCCAACTGGTTAAAGACCTATTCAGGTAATCATCTGTTTGTTTTGCTTGTTCAAAAACCGTCGTGAGATTCTCAATCATTTGAGTCGTATCCCCTGTATAGTAGAGGGTGAAGTTGGTTTCACGGTTCGTTAAGTCGACGTGTATAGCCTTTTGAAGGTCTACTAAATTAGTTAGGGTTTGACCCTTGGCGAATGCCTGAGAGGGAGTCATTAAGAGCGATATTGTTAGTAATATCATGACGAGCCAAGGCCATTGGTCGGTAACTTTAAAGAGTTTTATATGTTTTAATTGTTTCAAGTTGATTATACGCTCCTTTGTTATCAATTTACGGCACGCAGCTCCCTTTGTTGAATTGTACTCTATTTTTAGCGTGATTAGTTAATGTTTGCAGATAAGTCTAAGCAAAGGTAAATGAATGTCCACCAAATTTGATGTTAGCACCAGCCTTCACAGACTTCTTCAATCTTCATTACCTGATTTCCTCCCTGAGCACAATTCAGAAACAATGACGCTCTTCTAATCATACCATTATAACCTGAAATTCTACATTACTAGATTATTTTTCACTATATAATTCCAAACATCATTCCTGAAATTCAGGGAAGACTTTATAGTTGATAAGTTAAATATTTTGGGAGGCGTTAGTATGAGCAATAGTGATCAATTTAGAAGAGAAGTATCAGGCAGTGAACTTGATCAAATTAAAGCTAAATATCCTGAGATGGTTCAGAAATTTGATGAGATAAAAAAAGAAGCCAATGAACCTCAAATTGAAAGATTAGGGGAAACTAAAGGAGCACAAAATTAACGGACTCAGCGTTAAGGATCGAATTGGAGGGATTAGCAAAACCAGCATTCTTTCGAAATGCTGGTTCTTAAGCCCACCCAGGCACCTATTTTCTGCAATTCACTCAATTAAAATTATATATAACTTTTCTGAAATGCACAAATTCAAGTATTGCTATTGGCTCTTTATTCACTCTTTTTGGAATTGTAGAACATTGGGAAATTACCTATTATAGAACTTCAAAAGGGTGTATAATAGCAATATTGTTTGTGAAACTAAATACATATCTAATTGAGGAGTTTTTCTTATGAGTATTTTTGAGATTATTATGCTGATTTGTTTTGGCGCTGCATGGCCCCTTTCCATTTATAAAGCTTACATCTCCCGATCAACTGAAGGTAAGAGTGTGTTGTTTCTAATCGTTGTCCTGATTGGGTATGTTGCGGGGATCTTGAATAAAATTTTCAACCAGTATGATCAGGTCATATATTTATACCTACTTAATTTCATTATGGTATTTATCGATCTTCTGATTTACTATCGCAATAGTCGAATCACCGATACTCCTGCTCATCCTTATGCGTCAAATAATTCTCACCCTAGTGTGACTGCTAAATGAGATGAAGTGAAGAGCTACTCTTCTTACTGCCAGAAAGAAACCCCTCTTTCAATCGTCTTTTAGATATTTTCACTCTTCTGCAATTTGCGAATAATGTATCGATAACTCCTAGAATTGGTGTATACTAGGATAAATGTTAAGGAGGTATCTACATAAATGTCTTACACTACAAATATCGAAAAAACAATGACCCATCTTCATAAACAAGGGGCTTTTCTCACGGTGAAAAACGGAGAAACAGTCAATACCATGACCATTAGTTGGGGAAATATTGGTTTTGAATGGAATAGGCCTATATTTACTGTGCTTGTTAGGAAATCGAGATTTACACATGAACTTATTGAAAAGGCAACTGAATTTTCGGTAAGCGTTCCACTAAGTAACCGCTTGAAACAGGCTTTAGCTGTGTGCGGAACCAAATCCGGAAGAGATATCGATAAATTTCAAGCAAGCGGATTAACTTTAAAAGCTGGAGAATCGATTGCCACTCCCTCCATTGAAGGATGCGAAATGGTCTATGAATGTAAGATCGTATACAAGCAGGATATGGATCCGAATTTTTTGAGTGAGGACATTCAAGCTAAGATGTATGGAGATCACGATTATCATACCATTTATTATGGAGAAATCGTAAAGGTCATCGCAATATGAGTGTGAGACTCCAGTAACTCCAGTTATGACCCGGGGCCAAAGTATTTACAATAACCAATGTAAGGTTTGTCATGGGACAAATGGTTCTGGGGGAAGTGGTCCGAGCTTGATTGGTAAAACCCCTTCGGCCAGTTATATCCAAGCCAATATGCCCCGTAATAAGCCTAGTTCACTTAGTAGTGAGCAAGTAGCTGATCTAGTTGTCTATATCACGAGTCTTAAGTAGATTAACGCGCCCTTTGCCCCATCTTGATACACATAAGCCTGACGCGATTTCCTTTACAGGAAGTCGTTTTTTTTACAAATCTATTGGTTTCTTCGACTCAAATTTATAATAATGATTATTCTGGTATTTGAGTCACTTCTGTCAGCATCAGGGGGTGACTCTTTTACATTGATTAGTCCAAAATGTGTACAAGCCCCCTACAGCTTGCACACATTTTAGACTAATCCCATAGTTTATATAAGACAAACCTAATCTCATATTAAGCAAGGACAAGGTGGTGAAAATATGAGCACTAACTGTAGCAGCAATTTATTAGTCATTGGTCTTGCGCTCATCGCACTTATTGCAATCATTTTACTCTTAACAGTCCTGCTGTAGAGACAGATACACTAATTAACCACGAGAGAACCTGCATGAAATTTGTGCAGGTCTCTCTTGATTAAATAGCCTTCTTCTCTTCCATTCCTGATTTTAAGGCTTCACTCAAAGAAACTGCGTTGACTTTTTTCCTGCATAGCAGCTTCGAAAACCTTTGTGGAACGACACTCTTATTAATTGGCATTCCTACAAGTGTCCGTTGGAACATCATTTCATCCGAGACTAATAACTTCAGAAACTCCCAGGCCAGTTCTTGATTGTTTTACTTGTTGCTGAATTTCTTACTAATCTGGTTTATGATCTTCAAGACAGTGGCCTCTAGACGAGCTGGTTCGCCCTTTAGTTGTGTTGTCGGTATCCAAAAACTCGGCATCCTACTCCGATTCTTCTTCAAATAGGAGTAAATAATTTGCGCTTCATCGATATCATGCTGTGCCAATCGGACTAGGTCACGATTCTCTGGCCCAAATTGTTCTCGGATACTCTGAGTGAGGGTCTGCCTTAATTCTGAAATACCAGCCGTTCCTATATTGAAAATTTTCCGATAAATAATCTTATTTCCTTTGATCAGAAATAACTTGGCAAGCTCTCTGTCGATTACTTCAACCGCAAGGACCTTCCGATTTCTACTTGAGGCTTGAACTAAGCGCTGCTTGGCAATGACATGTCGAATTCCTATTAGATACTCACTGTATTGGGCGGCCTTTTCAAACTTAAGAGTTTCGATAGCCGTATCCATGCAAGTAGATAATTCCTGAATCGCGGCCCTTTCTTTCCCGTTCAAAAGCTGCCGGATTTTTTCAATGAGTTCCTGGTACTCCTCAGGACTTACCCTCCCAGTGCAAACACCCAAACAAGTACCTAATTGCAGGTACAGGCAACCATTACGCCTCTTAACCAGTCCCGGAGTAGAACATTTTCGTATCGGATAGAAATCCTTCAAATACTGTAAGGCTGTCTCAACCCGCTGAGGGCTGGTAAAAGGGCCAAAATATAAAGCACCATCCTCTGCTTTTTCATTAACTATCAAAACCTTGGGGTAGCGTTCAGCCGGAATTTTCATATAACTATACTTTTTATCGTTTTTCATTTGACTGTTATACCGAGGTTTTATTTCCTTGATCAGGCGACATTCTTCGATGAACGCATCCAATTCTGTATCCGTCACACTATATTTTAAGGTATGAATATGACGTATCATTTCAGTGACCTTGGGCGCTCTGTCCTTCTGATTTTGAAAATATTGTGTGACCCTATTCTTTAGGTTTTTCGCTTTACCGACATAGACAATATTTCCGAGTGAATCGATCATCGTATAAACACCGGGTTTCTCCGGAAGTTGTTTTAGTTCGTCATTTATAGTCATATACTACTCCATACACTTTACTTCCTACGACCTAATCGATTGGTTCACCCATGCATCGTGTTCATAAACTACAGTACATCACGAGGCCAGATATGCCAGCTGCGTGGTTCTCTCAGTTCTTACAAAACTTCAATTTTCCTGAATATATCCCACTAATAAATATTAAAAGCTTAGTTGACCCATGCTAGATTCTACAGGCTCCAAGCATTGAGGTCCATTGTCAACATATATGATTATTCTCTATAAGTTGCTGTTTTCCTCCAACTTGATAAGGCATATATTTGCGAAACAAAAAGACGCTTTAATTCAGCTTCAGTACCTCTGCCTATTCTTCCTTTTCTGCTCAGTGAAGGGCGGATATGAGCTCAACTTGTTCCTGCTCAGGTATCGGAAATAGTAAACGGAAGGTTGTTCCATTAGAATTAGAATTAATACGCACCTTAGCGTTATGAGATTCAGCAATTTTGTAGCACGTGGCCAAACCTAATCCAGTCCCACTATCTTTGGTTGTAAAAAAGGGGGTTCCCAACTTGTTAAGGTTTTCTGGTGGAATACCACATCCCTCATCCTGGATCGAGAGCACTACCTTACTCCCTTTAACATAACTTTTGATGGTCAGAGAGGCCCTCTCCTCCATCGCTTCAAGGCCATTACGGGTTAAGTTAAGTACGAGTTGAGCAATTTCTTTTCTATTTAGTTGAAGGTTCGGAATCACGCCTTGAACAAAGTAAATTTGTTTATTTTGAGTAAAGGCGTCCGCCTCTATCAGAGGGTATAAATTCATTATGATGCAGTTTAAGTTTTGGGGTTTCAGCTCCGTTCGTTTTATTTGAGCTAGTGATAGAAACTCAGTAATAATCGCGTTTGCTCGATCGAGCTCCGAAATCATTAGCTCGAAAGTAGATTTCTGAGCTAAGAAATCAGGTTTTTCACCCAACAATTGGAGATAACCCCGCACTGTCGTCATAGGATTTCTTATTTCATGCCCAATTCCTGCGGCTAATTGCCCGATTAAGCTCATTCGTTCGAGCATTAATCCTTCTTTTTCATACTTTCTTAATTCGGTTACATCATTGGCTACGCTTAAGATGCATTGTTCTCCATAGAAATCAATTATTTCAGCTGAAAACAAGCCGACCCTTAGAGTACCATCTTTCTTTTTAAAACTAATCTCAAAGTTATTTATGATACCTTGATTAGTGAGTAGTTCGGAAACTCTAGCACGAGTTGAATTGTCGAAGATGTTAAGGCTAACTGAAGTTCGACCGATTACTTCAAGTGCCGTATAACCAGTGGTTTCCTCAAAGCATCTATTTACTTTTATATAGCAACCGTCAGAAATAGTGCTGATCGCCATCAAACAAGGGCTGGCGTGGAATGCTTTATCCAATAGCTCCTTTTCTTTCTCATCTGAAAAGCTTTTCATTAATCTTCCTCCAACTCTACAATAAATCTCTATTCAATGAGAAATAAGGCCTTAAATCATGAACTTACAACGTTATAATGTCAAATAACTACCTCTTTGACATAAATATACAACGCTGTAATTATACCTCTAATGCTAGAAGAAATTTGTCGTATTAAGAAGTGAGCTCATCATTTTTTGTGTCAGTCAATCCATTAGTACCACGCGTTTTTTAAACTCAAATAAGACCTCTTTGGAGCAGATGATTTTTATGGGTGAGGTCAGGTTGACTTGCTATCGATGGAACGAGTGAATAGAACGAGGGGACGGTTCTACGTACCATGATTGGTGCAGTAGCTCCGTCCCCCAAAGGGAACACTTTGTCAGAGAGGTCTTGCTGCATGAACAACAAATGAAGGTTCAAGACTTTGGAATAATTGATGCTATGTCATTAATTTCGCTTAAGGTAAACCCATTTTCAAGAAGTATTCTTGTTACTACAAGATGTGAAAACGGATAATGATCAATGCCTTGCAACAATGCCGACATCCGAAGTATCTTAACATCAGTCTCTGTAATTTTTGATGGGCTTTTTACTTCTTCTAATTCAATCAACCGATCTAATATTTTTTCAACTATCGCAAGAACTCCTATACTAAGGGCGAAACGAGTATGTGCTGTACCTGGTAAAACGTAGTAAGTAAAACTCAGTTGCTTAATTTCTCTTAACCCTTGAGAGTATATTGAGTTAATAATTGCCTTTTCTGTAGAAGTTATTTTCACAAACCCATGACGATTATGGTATATTGGAATCTCATCGTATTCAATGTTTACCTTCATCTGTTATAACCCTACAATCTTACCCCAAGCCTCTTTAACTATTGGATTAAGTATCTGGCTTGATTTTTTATAACTTCCCAAAATACTTTCTGCTCTTTAAGAAAAGTAACTGTATACCCAACGGTATTCATTCTATATATCGTTGAAAATTCCTTCTTTTTTCAGGAGTATTTCCCTGACGTAATGTAATTAATATTCACAAGATTGTAAAAGGCCTTGAATCACTATCATGATTCAAGGCCTTTGCGTTTAAGCTAAAACTTTTTTAATTTTAACCACAGCCCAATCGATTTCTTCTTTTGTAATGACAAGTGGTGGCGCAAAACGAATAACTGCTTCATGGGTTTCTTTGCATAATAGGCCTTCATCTTTTAATTGTTCACAATATGGCCTTGCTGCTTCAATAAGTTCAACGCCAATAAATAAGCCCTTACCTCTAATCTCTTTTATGATTGGATTTTCTATAGTTTTTAACTGTTCAAGGAAGTATTCACCTAATTCATGAGAGCGTTCCGCTAATTTTTCTTCTTCAATCACTTCTAATGAGGCAATAGAAACTGCGCAAGCAAGTGGGTTTCCACCAAAAGTAGATCCATGTGAACCAGGATTAAATACTCCTAGAATATCGGAGTTTGCAACTATGCAGGAAATTGGGAACACACCGCCACCTAGTGCTTTACCCAAAATTAGCACATCTGGATTTACATCTTCCCATTCACAGGCAAACATTTTCCCAGTACGCCCCAAACCTACTTGAATTTCATCGGCAATAAACAATACCTTGTTTTCTTTACACAAATCAGCTGCCGCTTTCAAAAATCCTTCCGGAGGCATGATTATTCCAGCCTCCCCTTGGATTGGCTCAATCAAAAATGCGGCAGTATTGGGCGTGATTGCTGCTTTTAACGCCTCAATGTCGCCGTAAGGAACTAATATAATTCCCGGCAACATCGGTCCGAAGCCCCGCTTATATTCTGGATCAGATGATAAGGAGACAGCCCCCATCGTACGACCATGGAAATTATCGTTACAAGCAATAATTTCCGCCTGATTATCGGCAATTCCTTTTACATCATAGCCCCAACGACGAGCTACTTTTAGAGCAGTTTCAACCGCTTCTGCACCAGTGTTCATCGGAAGTGCCATATTTTTATTCGTTAACTTACAAATCTTCTCATACCAAATACCCAGCAGATCATTATGGAAAGCACGAGAAGTAAGGGTTACTTTATCTGCTTGGTCTTTTAATGCTTTGATAATCTTAGGATGACGATGACCTGGGTTTAAAGCTGAATAGGCGCTAAGCATATCCATATATCTAATTCCCTCAGGGCTTTCCACCCATACTCCTTCTGCCTTTGCAATAACGATTGGTAGCGGATGATAGTTATGTGCACCAAATTTTTGTGTTAACTCAATAATTTCATTTGATTTTGTTTTTATCATAGCAATCATGACCTCCTGTTTTTTTGATTTTTTAGCCTTTATCAAAATTTTACAGCTTATAATTGTTAGTTTCAATTATTTTTGTTAATTTCCTTTTATAATTTAATTTTTCTTAAGACAATCATTCCGGTCGCTAGTGTATAGGCACAAAAATAAATGAATAAACAAGGATCTTCTTTCATCACCGAACAAAACCGCCATTTATTACTATCAAAGTCTACTTCCAATGTCTAGTTGATGTATTTAATCGAAACGACTCCCCCTTAGATATGATCGCGAGCAGGAGGACGATGACCCGTCAAAAAAAGTGCTTAAGTCCTATTCATATATGACTAAGGACATATGCACTTTTCTCCTTTTCTCTTGTAAACTGTATAAAAAACTCGAAAGGATGCTTGACGAGCTATGTATGGAAAAGCAATCAACCCTGGCACTTTGCTAACCGCACAAATGATGTTCGAAAAAGAAGATCCTCCCCCTGCGGAAAGTGATTGCATGACTCGAATGATGACACCCGAAGATTGGGAGAAATATGGACCCTTAAACAAAATCGAGAGCAAGAAACAAATTCAGAAGTCGGAAATTTGGTAGAGAATCTAAGTGAAATCATTCCATACAAAAATCCCTGGAGGGCCACTGGCTTCCAGGGATTTTTGGTATTCTCATGTTCCTTCCTCCTTCGCTGAAGACCTTTACCCTCTCCACTCTGTCAAGAGTGAAGTAGTGCCCTGGCCAATTCCTCTCATCTGTTGGAATTATGCCAGGGCATTTTAACCGATATTGTAAGTTAAGTTAAGTTATATTATATTATATGAATAAAAGTATCAGATAGGCTAAAAAGATAACTAGCGCAATTCCTAAAGCTGTACTAACGGACCACTGCGCAACAGTGCCTGGATAGGCTGCTTTCTCTCTTGCTAAACTTTTTTTGGCTTCTTTGCTCCCACCCGAAAGAGGCAACAAAAGGGTATCCGTACCGATTTTCATTGCAGCCAGCGGATTTTTAGTGACCCAGGCTAAAAACCTTGGCAAGGTCTCAAAGACTGCTCTGGCAAACCAAGCGTAGATTCTACCAATGGGGGACCCAATGAGGGAAACCACAGCAGGAGCAGCCTTTCGATAAACCCAATCAGCATCGATGTTAATCGAACGCTTTTCAGGCGGATAGATACCGGTATACATTAAGAAAGAAAAAGCAGTAAAGGCACCGAATAATAACAAGAGTTGAGAAATCACGTGATCTGCTGTATAGGGGACATAAACATAATCTACGGTATTGGGTAAAATACTATAGAGGGCTTCAGGATACACCCCAATACCTATAGAGATGACCGACGCAATTCCCATCGCGATTAACATGTTCAGAGGAGCCTCTTTGGGTCTCTTGCCGGAATCGTGCGCAAAAAAGGTGAAAAACGGAACCTTGATACCAGCATGATGGAAGACACCGGCAGCCGCAAAGAGTAGTAGGAAATAGACAACTGTCATTCCTTCGTGGCCTGCTGCTGAAATGATCATAGACTTTGTCGCAAACGCGCTGAAGAGCGGAAACGCTGAAATCGAAGCCGCACCGATCAACGTGAAGACGAGTGTTATGGGCATACTTTTATATAGACCGCCAAGCTCTGTGGCCTTCGCTGTACCCGTTCGATATAACACCGCTCCAACAGCCATAAACAGTAACGATTTGAATAAAACATGGACAAATACTTGCGCTACTGCCCCGTTGAAGGCTAAAGGAATTCCGATCCCAATACCGACCACCATGAAGCCAACCTGGTTAATAAGACTATACGACAAAACCCTTCTCAGATCATTCTCCAGTACTGCGAAGAAGATTGGGTATACTGCCATAATAACACCGGCAATGATTAAAATTTCTGCCCCTGGGAAGGCTCTGGCCAAAACATAGACTGCAGCTTTTGTAGTAAAAACGCTTAAAAAAACTGCCCCTGTAACACTAGCCTCCGGATAGGTATCCGGCAGCCAGGAATGAAACGGCGGAATTGCAACGTTCACTGCCACACCCAGTAGAATTAAGTAGGAAGATAACCCACTTACCCCGATAAAGCTAAATTCTGTGGAACCAGTTTCAACCACCCTTAGAATGATACCTGACATCAAGGATACCCCACCAAAAAGGTGTACCATGATGTAACGATAGGCCGCACGTTGGGCTGCTTTGGTTTTATTTGACCATAAGACAACTAAGGCACCGATGGTCAGCAACTCCCAAAATATAAACAGGGTAATTAAATCACCTGCAAAGACAATCCCTAGAGCGCTACCCGCATAAACAAAGGCTGCGGTGTGTTCAGTACTTTCTTTGACATGCAGAGCGTAAACAATCCCGATGAAGGTTGCCAGAATAAATACATAACCAAAAACCAGACTAAGTTTGTCAATTCTTAAAAAGAGGTCTTTGTCCATTATTTGGCCGATTACATAGTTTCCTACAGGAATTCCCCGTAATACCAGAAACGCGATGATCGGTAGAATCAGCATATAGACAGACTTAACTCTTCCCTTTAGAAACGGGATTAGTACTGCGCCCAGGATAAAGACAAGTGCAGGCGGAAAAATGCTAGTCATAATATTTTTCCTCCCTCTCTATGAACCGACGCAAATGTTTGGCGATTAAGACAAGAGCAAGACTTCCCACTAAACCAAATACAGCATTGAACGAGGGAATTCCATCCCAATAGAAATAGGAATGTTTATGAAGGAGAAAATCTGCCACCAAAAGACCAATAAACGTTAAAGCGAAGAGTACGACCAACGCCTTTCTAACCTTAGGTCGATCAAAAAAATCAGATTCTTCTTTTTTCATTTAATAGCCACCTCCCAAAGCACTGGCCACAGCGATCTTAACAAGGTTAAGCAGAAGCGGCGATGCAAAGAATAAGATCAGAACACCGGTGGCCGTAATTAGAATTGGCACCACCATTAATGCAGGAGCTTCCTCAATCCCATGCACTTCTCCTGACTCTGGTTGCTTGAAAAAAGCCGCATAGATAATGGGTAAAAAGTAAGCAGCATTGAGTAACGTACTTGCCACGATGACTACGAGTATGGGCAAGAGGTGAGCCTCAAAGGTACCCATAACCAGATACCATTTGCTGATAAAGCCACCAAAGGGTGGTACAGCTATCATAGAAAATGCTCCTACGGTAAAGGCTGCCATGGTAAAGGGCATTTGTCTACCAATCCCATTCAGCTCGCTCACCTTCTTCTTGTGAGTTCGAACATAAATTGCCCCTGCCACAAAGAAGAGCGTAATCTTGCCAAAGGCATGAATCGTAATATGCATAATACTGCTCGTTATACCACTAGGAGTTAGCAAGGCAACTGCCAGTACAATGTAAGAAAGTTGACTGACTGTAGAGTAAGCTAGCCTTAACTTAAGGTTATCCTGCTTTAAGGCCATGATGGAGGCAGCAAGAATGGTGAACGAGGCAAAATAGGCTAAATAGATGCCAAGTCCAATTTCAGTGAGCAGGTCGACGCCAAACACAAAAAGCAAAATCCGAATAATTGTAAAAACACCGACCTTGACGACTGCCACAGCGTGTAGCAGGGCACTTACTGGAGTCGGCGCAACCATCGCCGCTGGTAGCCAGGAATGAAAGGGCATCATCCCTGCTTTTGCTATGCCCGCAATATAGAGAACAAAAATTATGCTAATGATTGTATAGGAGGCTTTGCCCGCCAAAATCCCCTGACTGGCAAAATCCAGAGTTCCTGCATAATTGTAAGTTAAAAACATAGCTGGAAGGAAGAAGAAAATTGAGGTACCCAGCAAATAGGCCAGGTATCGCCTTGCTCCACTAATCGCTTCAGGCGTTTCTTCATGAGCCACCAAAGCAAAGGTAGAAACAGTAATCATTTCATAGAAGACAAACAGGGTAAATACGTTCGCTGAAAAAGCGGCACCCATGGCGGCAGACAAAGCTATGGCAAAACACATAAAAAACCTCGTCTGGGCATGTTCATCCATGGAGCGCATGTAACCAATTGCATAAATCGATGTAATAATCCACAAAAATGATGCTGTTAAGGCAAGAACCATACCTAGTGAATCCACTCTAAACGCAATGTCAAGCCCCGGCAGAACCGTTATTACATGATATTCAATAGCCTTACCTGCCAGAATTGTTGGCAACATTGAAACTACCAAGCCAAATTTTAGCAAAGCGGCCAGCATTGTCCACAATTCTCTTAGATTTGGGTATTTGCCAGAACTACCTATTAGCACGACTGCCAACAGTGAAACCAAAACTGCATATACCGGTCTTGCTGATTCGATTATTTCCAAGTTCATCACCTCTTTATCCAATCGTAAGACTCCCACTTCTAACAAGTGGGAGTGGATACCCCGTCTCTGCTTCGGTGGGGTAGACTCCCTTACCGAAGTCTCAATGTATAACTTTAAACTGAACGAGTTACTTCAGAAGAATCAAGGCCGCTTTTTCTGCTATGGATACTGGCGCATAGGCAAAGAGACCGAAAACTAGGCACAGCACAGCCACTGTAAAGGTAGGGATTACCATAGATAACGGAGCATCATTTGACTTAACAGGCTTCTGATGGGAGTCATGTCCGTGTTCGTGGCTTTCTTCTCCCGGTGCGGGCTTAAGCCATACATTGTCCAAAATTCTCCAGAAGTAAACCGCCGTGAGAATGGAGCTTAACAAAATTATGGGAACTAACCACCACATCCCACTTTCAATTGAAGCAACTGCCAGATACCATTTACTAATAAAACCAACCGTCAGCGGAATACCCGTCATAGAAAGTGCGGCAATCGTAAAGGCTGCCATGGTCCAGGGCATTTTCTTACCCAAACCTCGTAAGTTTTCTATGCTGCATAAGCCGGTTCTATAAACCACGGCACCCACTGCAAAGAAGAGAGCGCCCTTCATCAGGGCATGATTTAACAGATGGATCAAAGAGCCCATCATACCAGTAACATTCATTAAGGCAATACCCAGCACGATATAACCGATTTGCCCAACACTCGAATAGGCTAACATCTTCTTGATATCGGTTTGAGCTAAGGCCATAATAGACCCTACAAGAATCGCCGCTACCGCTAATAACAAGAAGATATACTGGATGTTGAAAGGCGTATGGGTGAAAAACGCTGGAGTGAATACCGAATACATAACGCGAATTAAGACATAGGCTGCTACCTTGGCACCCGTGGCGGCCATAACCGCACTAACGACGGAAGGAGCATAACCATACGAATTAGGAAGCCAAAAATGGAGTGGGAAAATAGCTAATTTAATCGAAAGTCCTACCACGATAAACGCGAAGGCTGTGAAAATCGCTTTGGTCTCATAAAATTCCGGTAATCTAACGGCTAAGTCCGCAATATTCAAGGTACCCGTCATTAGATACAGGTAACCGACGCCCAATAGAAAAAATGTAGCCCCCACCGTGCCCATTACCAGGTAATTGTACGCCGCCACCAAGGCTTGACGCTTTTTACCTAGAGCTATCAGGGCATAACCGGCAAGTGAGGCAATCTCCAATAAGACATAAATGTTAAAAATATCGCCAGTAACTACCATACCCAATAGACCAGTTACAAACAACAGATAAATCGTGTAGAAAAGTGGTTTTCTTGTTTCATCTTCAATTTCGACATCAATATTCTTCCTAGAGTAGATAGCGCCAGCAAAAGCCATAAAGGAAACAATAATCAGCACATAAGCATTCAGATAGTCTACTGAGTACTCAATACCAAAGGGCGGTTCCCAACCACTCATCCAATAACTGATCCTCCCTTGCACTGAGACAGTTTGCAAGAGTAAAAGGGAGATCACAAAGCTTATGAAGGTTGTAATGGTTACGGCATACCAACTTAATACCCAGTGTAGGCGACCGATGATCGGGGTAATAATCGCTACCAGCAGAGGTATCACTATTAACAGAGCGGGCAAATGTTTAATCATTTTGCTTGTTCAACTCCAGTATTTGATCTTCCTCTATGGTTCCGTATTCACGGTAAATACGCGTGACAAAGGTCAGAGCCACAGCAGTAGTGCTAATTCCTACCACAATGGCAGTCAGCATTAATACCTGGGGTAGCGGGTTATCGAAAACAGGTTGTGGGCCATGACCATGATTTAAGAGGATAGGCGCGGTTCCACCCTCGATTTTAGACATAGACACATAAAACAGGAGCACTGCCGTTTGAAAGACGTTTAACCCGATAATCTTTTTAATTAGGTTTTTTCTAGCCATTACCCCGTATAACCCCGTGGTCAACAGAATTATTACAATCCAATAATTATATTTCGCTAATAATTCAATCATTGGCATCTATCCTTACTGTTTCATAAAATAGGGTGATCATGACCGCGGCAACAGTTATACCTACACCAATTTCAACACCCATAATTCCAACGATACTGGCAAATTGGGGGTCAGGCAAAAGCACACTATACTGAAGGTAGTTACCTCCTAAGAAAAGTGCTATAACACCGATACCGCCATAAACCAAAACTCCTGTGGAAACTAACAGGTCTTTTGTCCTGACAGACAGTCTCTGTTTGGCCTCTTCGAAGCCAAATACTAGGGAGTAAATAATGATACTAACTCCTAGAACCACACCACCCTGAAATCCCCCGCCAGGGCCCAGTTCTCCGTGGACTATGACATACAGTCCAAAGAGCTGAATGAATGGTATTAAAAATTTAGTTACCGTTCTCTTGACGATATCTTTGTCTTGATCTAAGACAGCCGGAAAGGTTGCAGTTGGCTTAACTCCTATACTAGCGGGAGTTTTCTTATAGATGGCCGTTACCCCGGTTTTATCTAAGGCCCCAGGTTTCTTGTTTCCCGCCCTGAGAAGCATAATTAGAGAAAAACCCGCAGTGGCCACCACGGTCGTTTCGAACAAGGTATCAAACCCTCGGAAGTAGGCCAAAATGGCAGCAACAACGTTAATCTGGCCTGTCTGTTCGTAAGAGTTCTCTAGGTAATAGGGCGTGACTACATGGGTATTGGGTGCAATGCTCGCATCCCGTAGATGGGGGAGGTCGATGGTTCCATACAACAAGACTGCTGCAACTGCAACGGTAATCAGCAGAGCAGGAAGATTTATATGTTTTTTGCCCTCATCCACAGACTTCGTACGTCCTAAGATCACTAAAAACAGAACAGTAGAAATTCCAGCACCCACAGCCGCCTCTGTAATAGCGACGTCAACCGCATTCAGGCGGCACCACTCAATAGCCATCATCAGACTGTAGACTGAGAAAATCATAATAGAACTCATTAAATCCTTGACGAGTAATACTGCAATACCACAAACCACTAGAAAAAGCGGAATGGCTAAATCAGTCATATTTTCAACTCCATAAATCACGTTTTAGTGTTTATTTATTAGCTTTGGCTTTCTTACGGGTCACATTGGTAGGAGAGGATATCGCAAAGGGGTCGGCTTCCCCATACTTGCAGCCCTTCACCCAAGGTTTAACACCCTTCATATAGGCGGCCTTGGCCAAATAGTGAGTTGCTGTAGTGTTAATGATAAAAACAGTAACCATTATCATCAGCAATTTCAGGCTTACTTGGTTAAAGCCCGAATAAATAATGAGTCCGATGATAATACAAGCTTGCCCCAGAGAATCCGATTTGCCCGCGGCATGCATCCTAGTAAAGAAATCAGGAAACCTGATTACCCCAATGGAGGCAACTAGAAACAAGAAACATCCTACGGCTAAGAAAAACCCCGTAAGAATAACGCGAATATCTATATCCATATTTTCCCATCCCGTTACTTAAATTTTGTTTTTAGTGGTCGAAACGGCCAGACTCAACGTATTTTAGAAATGCCAATACAGCAGTAAAGTTAATCAAAACATAAACAAAGGCAATATCTATGAAAACATCCGGTCTGCCATACATGAATCCTATGAGGAGCAGGATTACTACTGTTTTGGTTCCGAAGAAATTAACGGCCAAAATCCTGTTAAAAACAAAGGGGCCAACCACTAATCGATAAAGAATGAGCACTGCAGATAATATAATCGTGAATATAGCGAGATCAAACATATTATACATAAGCCTTACTCATCTCCTTACACCGTCTTCAATTTCGTATATCTTTGCCTGCATCGAACCGGACAGTAACCCTTCGGCAGTTTCCCTTGACACAGCATGGACAATATATTCATCACGGTCGACATCAATGGTAATAGTTCCAGGTGTCAGGGTAATTGAGTTGGCTAAAAGTGTAATGCAAGCGTCGGTCTTTAAGGTATGTTTGAATCTTACAATGCTAGGGTCAATGGGCATCTTGGGATGCAGAACAAGATAGATAAGATGCTTGTTAGCGATCACAACCTCCCAGACTAACCAAGGGAAATACTTTATTATTGAAAGGATTCTCCTTAGGTTTGGTCCCTTATACATTTTGCTGATTAACAAATCGTGGGACCAGTAGGCTACCAGCAAACAAGAAACCGTCCCAAGTACTAGGAACATTGGTGCTGTTTGCCCTGATAAACTAAACCAAAAAATAAACATCAAAATGAATGTTAGTAAAAAACTAAGCATAATTCCCACAACTCACAATCTATTGTTATTCTTGGTAACTAGTGCAATGATAGTGAATCGACTCGTATTCTACCCTGAGTCAATAGTTCTGTGTCTCAACCCATTCATAGCATTCGGAATTCGTTGTGACATAATTGGTATCAACTATCATTCTTTACTTTTATTTTTTATAAAATACACCTCTCCCATTATTAGTCTACTTCAGTCACTCTACGAATATTAACTTACCTATAGATAAACAAAAAGACTATCCTTAATACCAATGCCGCATGCGGCATCCCCTAACGAAGTTTATATTGAAGACAGTCTTTATTGAAACTGGACTTGGCAAAAATCTACTTTTATGGAACTATTGAACAAAGACGTTCCTTTGTACTCCCTTCATTCATATGTAAATTGTCGTCCAAGCTACTCATAGTTTAAACCACACAATCAATTAATTCAAGTTTTCAGAATTGTATAAAAATTAATCTCCAGATAGACATTTGCTCCATAATTCAAATAAACATGAATATGTGCTGAGAGGAATTATCCTAACTTAAAATATAAATTTAATACTTTCGACAAGTTTCCTTTATTCCCTGCTAAGGTTTCATAAATTAAAATAAACGCTCATTAATTTACTATTTATTCAAACAAATCTTTTGCTAGCTACCTAGTTGCTTCTTATAATTCAATTTAATACATAGAATAAGTCTATTCCTATTTTAATCGTTCATATTCATTCAATATTGTTTGTTTTTGTTCACTATTGTTTATATTTGTTCAGGTTAATGCTGAAGTGATAAGGGCTCCCTACGCTACGACCTTCTAGATCGATAGCTCATTTTCGGAGACAATAGATACTAAGTTCGCATTTCAATTATTCTAACTCAAAAGGTTAAATTTACTCATCCAAGTACACTTGGCCTTTTGAAACGCTTTCTCAATCAATTTGCGGTGTTCATACTTAAATGTGGCTGTAGTTAATCTTAAATCTAACTTAAATTTATCCAATCGTATAAGACTCCCACTTCTATAAGCGGGAGTGCTTACCCAGTCTCTCTTCGGTGGGGGTATACTCCCCACCGAAGTCTCGAATGTTTAACTTTAGAACGAGTTCACTTTTTCGGAATTTTTCTTACCGAGGTTTAATTGTCAAATCAGCTGGAGATCGTCATTTTACTTTAATAGTGCTGTAAAAAACAGTACTCAAAATTACAATTCCACCTAGGACTTCCCGAAGGGTCGGTATTTCTCTGATCAGAAAAATTGCAAAAAAGATGCCATAGACAGGTTCAAGGCTGGAAATAATTCCGGCCGTTTGTGTCTTGAGATTCTTTAAACTGTTAATAAAGAGCAAATGAGAAATTCCTGTAAAGACGACTCCTAATAAAACGAGTAACAATAGATCCTGAAGACTAAAAATCGGTCTCTGCCAAAAATAGAAAGGAATTAGGATAAGCGTCGCAATCAATTGTTCATAGAAAGCTATTACAACGCCGGAGTAGTCTTGGACAAATTTCCTATTCAGCATCGATAAAATGGCATAGGTTAGTCCTGAAACGATACCCCAGATAACTCCTTGGGTTAAATGATTCCCAAATTCAAAGGTTGGAATCACAAGCATTACCCCGAGTAAGGTCGCTATGGCAATCATAATATTAGATAGCTTGATTTCTTCTTTGAAAAAAAATGGCTCCAAAAATGTTACAAAGACAGGGAATGTAGAAAATGTAAGTAAGCCGATTGCTACTGTTGACACTTGAATCGACTTAAAAAAAGCACTCCAATGGAGCGCTAAAATTACGCCCATCATAATCAAATACAAATAATGCTTTTTCTCTTTTAGCTTCATATCCTTCTTAAGATAAAGAATAATAATCAATAAAAATATACTGGAAAAGAATACTCTTCCAAGCACAATGATGGTGGGTGAAAGTGACAAAAATTTCCCGAATAATCCCGATAGACCAAATAACAGAACCGCCAAATGAATTTCCACTAAATTCTTAGTTATCGCTTTCATAGCTTAACCCTCACTAGTCTAAGTCGTCGTCTAGTCAATGTCTGAATATATGAAATACAAATCTACCTCTACACAATCTACCTATCTCAGGCTAGTTTCACCAGCAGGTTAGCGAAGAGCGCTGACCGCTCACCTAATTTATCGATCTCAATGTGTTCGTATTCCGCATGAGCTCCGTCGCCTACGCAACCCAAGCCGTCTAAGGTAGGGATGCCTAAAGCTGCTGTGAAGTTCCCGTCGCTTCCTCCACCAACGCTTGCCTCCCCTAATTCAAAACCAAGGGAAGCCGAGATACCTCGAGCCATCTCATAGAGTGCCCCAATGTCTGCAGTCCGTTCGAGGGGCGGGCGATTCATTTCACCCGTAACCAAGAGTGATGAACCCTTCAACTTTGGTTCTAGGCTCATAATTGCTTGCTCCAAGCGTTTACCTTCTGCCATAGTAGCTACTCGTACGTCCACTTCAGCCTCAGCTTCCGCAGCGACGACATTCGAACGAGTACCTCCTTTGATCACTCCAACGTTAAGCGTTGTGCCTTTTTCATAATCGGTTAAACTGTGTAATTTAAGAATCTGGTGTGCTAATTCCTCAATGGCGCTTACCCCTTGGGCATGATTGTTTCCTGCATGGGTTGCTACTCCCTGTGCCTTCACAACGAACATCCCAACCCCTTTACGCCCAGTTTTTAGTGCCCCAGTGATCGCTTCAGCTGGTTCCGCTACCAAAACAACTTTACTTTTCCGGGCCTCCGCTTCTATGTAGGGTCTGGACGTAAGACTTCCTATCTCTTCATCCGAGGTGATAAGAAAGACAATACGTTTATTTAATTTCACTCTTAATTCTTTTAAGGCCTTCACTGCCCACAGAGCTTGAATAATTCCGCCCTTCATATCTAGAATACCCGGGCCATAAGCGCGGTTACCCTCCACCCGAAAGGGCAAACGCCCTTCATCCCAAACCGTGTCCAGGTGAGCAAGTACTAGAATCTGTTCCACCCCGCTACCGTAAGTCAGCTTTAAGTGATGACCCACTTGAGCTTGAAGGATTTTCTCAGCACGAATGTTCAAATGCTGTGCAAAAAGCTGTTCCACAAGGTCACTGGACTTGTTGACTAATTCTCTAGAATGACTAGGTGACTCCGCTTTCACAAGTTGTTCCAGAGAGGTTAACATCTCACTTTGGTGTTTTTTGAGAAAATGGAGAAGTTCCAACATTAAACCGTCTCCTTAAAATAAGATTTTTAGAAGCAATTTCTGCTTGTCTAAGTCCCAGGCATTCTAAGAAATTGATTTTAAAAGGAATGTCAGTCAGGTTATATTCTTTCTAAAACATAATAGCAGATAGAGGCATCATGACGCCATAATCCCACAGCAGAATAGCCCTTAGCAAACATTTGAAGCATCTGACTACGAACTGCCAATCGCCATTCCAGAGCCAGTTCTGAGTTCTTGACTTTGATATCCTGGATAGAAACCGGAACTGGGACAAGAAACCCTGGTGCATCCTGGATATCCTTGAGATCTGCTGGTCTTGGGTATTCCCCCAGGAAGCTCAAAGTTGAAAGCAGAGGATAACTCTGCCATTTAGTTGATTCCAAAGAGAAACTAGCTATAGCCTTCGCCACCCGTTCGGATAATAGCTCCCACTCCACCAGAAAGCGATCTGAAGGCAGACCGTGGTTCAACTGATCTTCCATCTCGCCATAATAACTCGGAAGATAGGTTTTCGTATAGGCACCCAGTTTATAAAGATTTAAGTAAGCATTTCTAGTCTCCAAGGGGTCGTAGGTCCAGACCATTTTCTTGTAGCCATAATCTACCGCCCAATCCTTTTGCTTCAGCTTTAGCTCTCTGCCTAAACCGAGATTCCTGTAATTCGGGTCAACTGCAAGCATATGCGAACAAAGGTAGGCCTCCGTGCCTTTATAACCAGGGTATCCATAGCAAAAGCCAATCATAGTCTCGTCCATAAATGCCCCGATGATTACACCCCCGTTATGGCTTGTAGCCATCATCTCAGGGAGGGAAGCAGCGACACTGTCGCTCCAAATTCTTTTTTGCATACTCAGGGTCTCTTTGATTTCACTTACGGAGGTTAAAACTCTATAAATAATGTCCTGTTTCATGCTCCCGCTCCTCCCCCATCTCCTAATTATTCCCTCAAGCTTGCTTCGTTGGTACGTGAAATTGAAAACCAGATTGGTCGTCGTAGATCCGTACTCGATCCTGAACGTTTGGCCAATCCGCCGCTGCTACTCCCGTAGTTAGGGCTTTAAGGAGCGAGAAAACTGTGGCCATACCATTCAACGCAGAAGGCTGCGGAGTAATAGCTTTTAGTAAGACATTGGCATCAATCCCTATCGGGGAAAGCTCATCATCAGAAATCCCCAGAACTTTAACCCCTTTTGATTTCGCTGCTCGTACAAAAGAAATTGTCTCTGCGGCATAACGCGGGAAAGAAATGGCAATGACCAGCCAAGCTTCATCCATTTTCATGATTATACTATCGGCGTCATCAATTGGGCCCCTATAGAGAGAAGTTTCACCGCGAATAAGATTGAGTGTAAAAGAAGTCCAGTTCGCCAAGGGGTAGGATGACCTAAACCCTACGACAACAATCTTTCGTGCCTGTAAGATAAGGTCAACAGCTTGGGAAAAGCGCTCTATATTAATAGAATTCAGAGTATGTTGAATGAAAGCTATTTCTTGCTCCATGACGCGTTGTATGAGGTTATCCTCACTGATCAGTTCCCCGGTTGTGTCGCGGTACTTTTTGAGCGGTCTTTCTAGTTCGTCATCGGAATTAAGCAACGACTCTCTAATTTCTGTTTGTAGAGCGCTATAACCGGAATAACCCAGAGCGTAACAGAATCTAATCACGGTGGTTTCGCTGGTGTCCGTCAGCTCTCCAATCTTTTTGGCTGAATGCAGCGCGAGTTTCTTTGGTTGATCAATTACAAATTTAGCCACGGCTTTTTGACTCGGTGTGAATTCCTCATAGGATTTGCGTATCCGTTCTGTAATGTTTTGCATGGGTATCTCCTATTAAAAAATACTTTCACTATTCACTAAATACCGCTTAACTAGGGAGTCCACGACTCGAAAGCCGATGCCCGGTCCGGTAGGGACTTCAATGTACCCATCTCTCGACATTATCACCTCAGGCTCGATAATATCAGCCTCCCAATATCGAGAGGATGCCGATGTGTCGCCCGGTAAGGTGAAATTTGGTAAGGAGGAGAGGGCAAGATTATGCGCCCGTCCAACCCCTGATTCCAACATTCCGCCACACCATACCGGAATCTTCCGCTCTTGACAGTAGTTGTGTATCAGGATAACCTCCTGCAAGCCACCTACTCGACCGACCTTAATGTTTACAATTCGACAGCTATCTAGTTCAATAGCGTGGCGGGCGTCATCTAATGTATGAATGCTCTCATCTAGACAGATTGGGGTAGTTATCACAGCTTGGAGTTTGCGGTGGTCAATCACATCATCGTGGGACAGAGGCTGTTCAATCATCATTAAGCCATACTGATCGAGTTCTTTGAAGACCTCAAGATCAGCGAGTGAATATGCAGAATTGGCATCGACCATCAAGGAAATATCCCCGAATTCAGCACGTAAGGTTCTTACTGTTTCAATATCCCGGCCTGGTTTGATTTTCACCTTTATCTTGCGGTATCCGTCCGTGAGGTATTTGCCGACCACTTCTACCAGATCAGCCATGGATGGCTGAATTCCCACACTTACCCCTACGGCTATCTTATCTTTGACTCCCCCAAGGGCCTTACTCAGAGATAGCCCATGTTCTTTCGCCCAGAGATCCCAAATCGCTCCTTCCAGCCCAGACTTGGCCATATTGTTTCGTCGAATAGGCCTAAAGAGAGCACTAACTTCACTGGGGTGCCCTATTTCCTTGTTAAGTACTAGCGGAGCAAGGAAGTCCTTAATGATATGTCGAGCAGTCTGTGGGGTCTCTTCGTTGTAAAAGGGTGCCGCCATGACAGTCACTTCTCCATAGCCAACTGCTTCTTTACTATGCACCTCGACCAAGAGAAAGACACGGTTATTCTGGACACCAAAACTTGTCTCGAAGGGTTGCTTGAGCGGCATCTGCAGTTGATGCAGAATTATTTTATGTAAGCGCATTTTTTATTTTCCTCCTTACTAATTTTGATCATAACTGAAATAAAGTGTAAGCTTCTTTTGAAGAATATCCTGAAGTCTACACTTTATCTAGTATACCTTACAATACATAACTTTCCAAGTACAAGGTTGCAACTTAAATCACATAACTCTGTATTCCTAATTTGTCAGAAAGAAGCTTCATCTCACTGAAATGCAATACTATACTTCTGGACATAGTACACAGCTACATTTGAAACACAAATTATGCTATAAGCAAAATTTGCCCACCACACTAATCTAGTTACTCTCACCTGGCTTTTAAAGCTCCTTGTTGAGGCATGAATCATATAAATACAGATTAGTCCAACTCCCACAAGTTTGAAATAATGAAGAGCATTGAGGTCAATAAAATATCTAGCAATTAGATTCGCTTCCATTGCTCCATGCCTCAGACCTAGAATGGTTGTAAAATAATCCATGACATTCAATATACAAAAAATCAGTAATAGCATATAAACCTTCTTCAAGGTATTACCTCCTCCTTCAAGCAATCGAACACAAGGGATATATGACTTCATATATTTTCCTTTTATTACCATATTGTTTCGCTATTGTATTTGTCTTTTCCTCCCATCAAATAAGAAAAACGCTCCAACCAAAAAGGTTAAAGCGTTTTTCTTGTTTCATTTTAATGTCCCCAAATGTAGTTCAAGGGCGATCAATAAGACTATGGATAAACATTCGGTTAAAAACCCTTGGCATCACTGACTTAGCTCACATTACTCTGTATTCGTAATTTGTCAGCAAGAAGGGCTATGAATTCTGAGTTCGTTGGTTTTTGACGCTCAATATTCATAGAATATCCGAATATTCGTTTAAGAGTATCTTTTTGTCCACGTTCCCACGCCAGTTCAATGGCATGACGAATTCCGCGTTCTACCCTGCTGGATGCCGTATCAAATTTTTTCGCGATGCCAGGATAAAGTTCCTTGGTTACCGCCCCTATCAATGAGACATCCTCCACCACCATTAAGATGGCTTCTCGAATATATTGGTACCCTTTAACATGGGCCGGTATCCCAATTTGGTGCATAATCGCGGTTACTTCGGAAACTAGATTGTGCTCGTTTCCTATCGTAGACATACTTGGATAAGCTGAAGACGACGAAGAAAACTGGGAAGGGGCAGTTGTCGGCAGATCCTGCGTTAAGGAGTGAATACGCTTACTGAGAATCTCAAGATCGTAGGGTTTTAGAATAAAGTAGTCAACACCGAGCATCATCGCTTGATGTGTGAGAGATTCCTGCCCAAAAGCAGTTTGCATGATAATTTTAGGACGCGCCATGGTTGTTCGCGAATTAATCCGCTCCATTACCCCTAAACCATCTAAATTGGGCATTACTAGATCAAGAATGATTAAATCCGGTTCTTGGTTTTGAATCAGTTCCCAGGCTTCCAACCCATTGTTGGCAACTCCAACAATCCTTATATGTTCTTGACTTTGTAGATAGTTCTGTAGCATGGCACAAAAATTACGGTTATCATCTGCGATAATAATTTTAACTGTTTTACTCATTCTCTAACATCCCGCCTTAACTGTTTTTCCAAGTAATTCCTCACCGGTTTCATCATTATACGTTAAGTAGCGTGTCGAAATCGTGATAAATAAAGCTACTTAATAAAGTAGTTAAGGTTTTAAATTCTACACGTTTTTCATTTATTAAGATAAAAACTGAGATTCTAAGTGAATTAGTCGAAATCTCTTTTGCTTATCCAACTTCAACTCGAAATTTCGAGGAGACTATTTTATCGATCACTCAACAATCCAAATATAGTTCACCTGACTTATGGGCATTATGGATAGTAATATAAAGGGAGATCTCATCAAAAGGGATCCCCCTTTAATGTTGTTGATCTTCCTTTATTTGTTTGATCTCCTTTAACCCCCCAGAGCCCGCGATTATGCTGAAAATACACATAAATAAGAAGCATTTATCAAATACTTGAAGAAAAGACAGGAGGTATTACATGACTATGGAAGCACAAAAGACAGTTAGTAAGCCACCCCAATCCTATTGGATGGCCTCTACACCCCAAAATAATTACCCGATATTGAATGAAGATTTGAAAATTGATGTTGCAATTATTGGAGGTGGTATGGCTGGTATATCCTGTGCTTACATGCTTAATAAAGAAGGGGTAAAAACAGTCATCCTTGAGGCAGATCAAATCTTGCAGGGTACCACTGGGCATACGACAGCCAAAATAACCTCCCAACATGGACTGATTTATAATAAAATCAAAACTCAAATCAGTGAAGAATTTGCTAAACAATACGCGGATGCCAATGAGTCTGCCATTCGAATGATTGAAAAAATGGCCGCTGATAATCAAATCGAATGTGACTTTGTTCCACAATCCGCCTATATTTATACCTTAGAAGATCAGTATATTAATCAGATAAGAGACGAAGTGGAGGTGGCCTCTTCCCTTGGGATTAAGGCTAGCTTTCTAGAAGAAATACCGTTGTCCTTTCCGATCAAGGCAGCGATTCGTTTTGATCATCAAGCTCAATTTCATCCACGCAAATTCTTACTCGCTCTCGCCAACGATTATACTAAGAGTGGCGGCCAGATCTTTGAACAAACACGTTTCGTCGATATTGAACAAACTAATGGCACTTATGAGATTATTACGAGTCAAGGTAAAAAGATTACTTCTGAAAAGATAATTATTGCTTCCCATTACCCCTGTTATAATAAAGCTGGTCTTTATTTCAGTCGAATTTATACAGAGAGGTCCTATGTCGTTGCTATTAAGGTCAAAGAAAACTATCCAGGTGGCATGTATCTAGCTGCTGAAGAAACTGGCCACTCATTTCGAAGTCAGATGTCCGACTATGGCGAATTAATTTTCCTAGGCGGTGAAAAGCATAAAACTGGCCAGAGTGAAGATACCTCGAAACATTACGAAGCTTTAATTGATTTTTCAAATAGAACGTATACAGTAGAGGATATTCCTTATCGATGGTCAACCCAAGACTGTATGACTATGGATGGATTGCCCTTCGTGGGGCATTTCACAGCAAGAACCCCCAATATGTATATTGCAACGGGGTACGGCAAGTGGGGAATGACGAACAGTATAGCCTCCTCTATGATTTTAAGAGACTTAATAACTCTTGGCAAAAGTGCTTGGCAGGATGTATATAATCCCTCTCGTCTAACCCTATCTGCTTCCGCTAAGAATTTTGTTGTTCAAAACTTTAATGTTGCCGATCAACTTATTGAGGGGAAGC